>JAHFTI010000100.1 GCA_023265535.1 Opitutaceae bacterium | reverse complement strand
AGCGGCTCGGGCAAGAGCACTCTGGTGAACGACATCCTCGCAGCCGCAGCGGCGCGCCGCCTGAACGGGGCAAAGGCATTGCCCGGCAAACACAAGGCGCTCGAGGGCTTGGATCATTTTTCTCGCCTGGTGCTCGTCGACCAGGAACCCATCGGGCGCAGCCCGCGCTCCAATCCCGCCACCTATGTAGGGCTGCTCGACCTCCTGCGCGACCTCTTCACGCAGGTTCCCCTCGCCAAGGTGCGCGGCTACAAGGCGAGCCGCTTTTCGTTCAATGTGCGCGGCGGACGCTGCGAGCGTTGCCAGGGCGATGGCAGCATCAAGCTCGACATGCAGTTCATGGCGGACGCCTACGCGCCGTGCACGAGCTGTGGCGGCCGGCGTTTCAACCGTGAGACCCTCGAGGTGCTCTTCCACGGCAAGTCCATCGCCGACGTGCTCGACATGAGCGTCCGCGAGGCGCTGGTGCTCTTCAAGAACATCCCCCGCATCATGGACAAGCTCACCACGCTCGACGCCGTGGGGCTGGGGTACCTCGCACTGGGGCAGTCCGCGACGACGCTTTCGGGTGGCGAGGCCCAACGCCTCAAGCTGTCCCTCGAGCTCAGCAAGCGGCAGCAGGGCGACACGCTCTACATCCTGGATGAGCCGACCACCGGCCTGCACTGGGTCGACATCCAGAAGCTCATGGACCTACTCTTCAAGTTGCGCGACGCGGGAAACACCGTGCTGATCATCGAGCACAATCTCGACGTGATCAACCTCGCCGACTGGCTCATCGACCTCGGGCCTGGCGGCGGAAGCCAGGGCGGCAAGCTCGTCTATGCAGGGGCTCGCGCAGGCATCGAAGCCTGCGCGGAATCCCTCACGGGCACGGCGCTCGCCAAGTGGCGTGCGCGCGCCCGTCGCTGAGACGCCCAAGGGCGTCGTTATCAGCCAGCCGCCGTGGCCGCGGTGGCCGCCGAGGCAGGCTTGGTGGCGCCCGCCTGCCAGCCGTCATCGAGCAGGCGGAAAAGATCCGGGCTCAGGTCGGCGCGCTGGCGCACGCTCAGCACGTCGTGGAGCTTGGCGAGCTGCTTCTCCACCTGCTCCAGGCGGGGCTCGTCGGCGACGAGCAGGAGGATGCGGCTGGTGGCTCCGGTGCCGAGCGGGACGCAAAGGATGGCCTCCAGGTTGAAGGCGCGGCGCGCGAAGAGGCCCGTGATGTGGGACATGGTGCCGGGATGATTACGGACTTCGAGTTCGAGAAGGGTGGTATGCATGATTTGGATACGTGTGGGCTGGTTGGGGCGTGGTGCGGTGTGGTGTGGAACTCCGTGGGGGCCCGTCGCAGTGCTGCGCGGGTTCCCCCCCCGGGGCAGGCGTGCTCAGCAGGAACACTCCGCCTTTTCGGGTTCGCAGATCATGACCCTGTTGGCCGCGCCCGGAGGCACCATGGGGAGCACCTTGGCGCCCTCGACGATGGGCATGTCGATGAGCACCGGGCCGGGACGGGCCAGCTCGCGCTGGATCTGGGCCAGTGGATCGTCGTTGGGGTCGATGCGCACGCCCCGGATGCCGAAGCCGCGGGCAATGGCGGCGAAATCGGGCTTCGAGGCAAACTTGCACGCGTGGTAACGCTGCCCGTAGAAGAGCTCCTGCTGCTGGCGCACGAGGCCCAGGTGGGCGTTGTTCATGATGATGATGGCGACGGGCAGGTCGAGTTCCGCCAGGGTGGCCAGCTCCTGGATGTTCATCATGATGGAGCCGTCGCCCGTGATGCAGACCACGCGCTTGCCGGGGGCGGCCAGCGAGGCGCCGATGGCGGCGGGCAGGCCGAAGCCCATGCTGCCGAGTCCGCCGGCGGTGAGCAGGCCGCGCGGATGGCGCACCGGGTAGGCCTGGGCGATCCACATCTGGTGCTGGCCCACGTCGGTGGTGACGATGGAGTCGGACGGGATGAGGGAGGCGAGCGTGCGGCAGAAGCCGAGCGGGTGGAGGGGATCCTCGGCGGCGCTTGGCATGCGCAGGTCGTGGGCGGCCTTCAGCTCGAGCGTGCGGCGCACCCAGTCGGGGCGCTGCTGCGCGGGCAGCGTGGCGAGCAGCTTGCCGAGGATCTCGTTGGCGTCCCCATGCAGGCTCAGGAAGGGCTGCTTGATCTTGCCGATCTCCGCGCGGTCTATGTCGATGTGCACGATCGTCGCCGTGGGGCAGAACTCGGCCGCCTTGCCCGTGGCGCGGTCGTCGAAGCGGGCGCCGATCGCTATGAGCAGGTCGGTTTCCTCCAGCAGGAAGTTGGTGGCCTTCGAGCCGTGCATGCCGAGCATGCCCATGTAGAGGGGCTCGTCGGGCGGGATCGCGCCGAGCGCCATGAGCGTGGAGACGATGGGTGCCTGGATGCGGCGCGTGAGTTCGTGGGCCAGGGCCGAGGCGTTGGCGCTGATCACGCCACCACCGAGGTAGATGATGGGGTGCCTGGCCTTCGTGATCAGGGCGGCGAGCTCCTTGATCTGGTCGTCGGCGATGGCGGGTGCCTTCTCGGGGCGGCCGGGCTCGGGCCATTCGCCCAGCTCGAGCGTGCCCGTGAGCACGTCCTTGGGAATGTCGACGGAGACGGGGCCCTGGCGTCCCGACTCGGCGATGCTGAAGGCAAGCGGGATGACCTCGAGCAGCTCGGCGGGGCTGCGCACGAGGAAATTGTGCTTGGTGATCGGGATCATCAGGCCATAGGTGTCGACCTCCTGGAAGGCGTCCGTGCCGATGAGCGACTGGGGCACCTGGGCGGTGATGGCGACCATCGGGATTGAGTCGAGGTAGGCGTCGGCGACGGCCGTCACGAGGTTGGTGGCGCCGGGGCCGGAACTGGCGAGGCAGACGGCTGCCTTGCCCGTGGTGCGGGCCATGCCTTGCGCGATGAAGCCCGCGCCCTGCTCATGGCGGACGAGGACGTGCTCGATCGAGCTGCTTTTCAGCGCATCGTAAAAGGGCAGGATCGGGCCTCCTGGCAGGCCGGCGACGATCTTGATGCCCTGGCGTTCCAGGAGGGTGGTGAGGATCTGGGCTCCGTTGATGGTCATAAAACTGGGTTATGGTGTTGTTGGGGGTTTTTCCCCTCCACCAGTCCACCGCAGGGCCATAAAAAAACCCTCCGGCGTCCTGCCGGAGGGCTGAAATCGTGCTCGATCAGCTCGCTCGCGGCAGGTGTCTAACCACTACGACTACAACAATGGCCACGACGACGACCGGGAGGACCCGGGCGAGCAGTGCGAGAGCGTTGTTGTTGCTGTTGATCATTTGAAGAGCGCGCACACCGATGACAAAATATGCGCAGTTGTCAAGCGTGCATCTTTTGCGGCGCTTCGCAAAGTCGCTTTCAGGCGGATTTCCCGAGTGGGAGGAGGGTGGTCCGGGGCATGTGCATCGATCCATTGATTTACGGCACCGCACTCCTCTGCCGCCCGGCGGGGATTGCCTCGGGTGGGATCCTTGCACGGGGGGCCTGGCACCCTATCCGTCCCCTGGAGGCTCTCCATGCTTGCCAGTTGTGCGTCGCGCCGCTTTTTCAAGGCCCATGGCCAAACCCGACGAGCCCAAGGTGATTTTCTCAATGATCGGCGTCTCCAAGCGCCACGAGCGAAAGGAGATTCTGCGCGACATCTCCCTTTCGTTCTATCTCGGGGCGAAGATCGGCGTGCTGGGACTCAACGGCTCGGGCAAGTCCTCGCTGCTGCGCATCCTCGCCGGCCGCGACAAGGAGATCGAGGGCCTCGTGCATTTTGAGCCGGGCTACACGGTGGGCCTGCTGGAGCAGGAGCCCCAGCTGAGCGCGGGCAAGACCGTGCGGGCCTGCGTCGAGGAGGGCGTCGCCCATCTCACCGAGCTGGTGAACGCCTATGATGCCACCTGGGAGGAGCTCGACGGGGCTGCCGACGACGCCGCCAAGGACGCGATCCTCAACAAGCAGGGAGAGCTGCAGGAGAAGATTGATGAGTTGGGCGCCTGGGATGTGGGCAGCCATGTCGAGATGGCAATGGACGCCCTCCGTTGTCCCCCGCCCGACACGATCGTGGACCTGATCTCGGGCGGCGAGCGCCGCCGCGTGGCCATGGCCCGCCTGCTCCTGCAGAAACCCGACATCCTCCTGCTCGACGAACCCACCAACCATCTCGACGCCGAGAGCGTGAACTGGCTTGAGCAGCACCTGGCGCGCTATGCCGGCACCGTCATCGCCGTCACGCATGACCGCTACTTCCTCGACAATGTGGCGGGCTGGATCCTCGAGTTGGACCGCGGGCACGGCATCCCCTACAAGGGCAACTACTCCTCCTGGCTCGACCAGAAGCAGCGCCGCCTCGCCGTGGAGCAGCGCACCGAGGACCGCCGCCAGAAGGCGATGGCCCGCGAGCTCGAGTGGATCCAGAAGTCGGCCAAGGCACGCCAGTCCAAGGGTCAGGCGCGCATCAACGCCTACGAGGCCATGCTCAAGCAGAACACCACCGAGCAGGAGCGCGAGTTCGAGATCGTCATCCCCCCCGGCCCGCGACTCGGCACCCTGGTGGTGGACGCCCAGCGCGTCTCCAAGGCCTTCGGCGAGAACGTGCTCTTCGAGGACCTCAACTTCACGCTGCCCCCTGGCGGCATTGTGGGCGTGCTGGGCCCCAACGGCGCGGGCAAGACCACCCTGTGCCGCATGATCATGGGTATTGAAAAGCCGGATACGGGCACCCTGCGCGTGGGCGAGACGGTCAAGCTGGCCTATGTCGACCAGTCGCGCGACTCGCTGCCTTCCGGCGCCACGATCTACGAGGCCATCAGCGAGGGGCGCGAGCTGCTCGACCTGGGCGGCCGGCAGGTCAACGCGCGCTCCTATTGCGCCCAGTTCGGCTTCATGGGGGCGGACCAGCAGAAGAAGGTCGGCGTGCTTTCGGGTGGTGAGCGCAACCGCGTGCACCTGGCCCGCCTGCTCAAGAGCGGCGGCAACCTCATCCTGCTCGACGAGCCCACCAACGACCTGGACGTCAACTCCATCCGCGCCTTGGAGGAGGGCCTCGAGAACTTCGCCGGCTGCGCCCTGATCGTGAGCCACGACCGCTGGTTCCTCGACCGGGTGGCCACCCACATCCTGGCCTTCGAGGGTGACAGCAAGGCCGTGTGGTTTGCGGGCAACTTCTCCGCCTACCAGGAGGACTACCGCCGCCGCTGCGGCCAGGAGGCCGACCAGCCGCACCGCATCAAGTACCGCAAGCTCACCCGCGGCTGAGCCGCCGTTCCGATCCCCTGTCATTCCTCGCCTCATCCCCTCCTGCGCTTCTCCCCGGAATGGCGGGAGGGTGGGTTCGAGGGGAGGGGGAGGGGGAGGGGGAGGGGGCCGTGCCCCGTTGGTGCCGGTGCCATTCGCATTGTGGCCGAGTCGTGCTATCTTGGGGCATGCCACGCCTCGCCCGGTTGCTATTTTCCCTCCTAGTGCTTCCCTGCCTGATGCTCGCAGGCAACAACGACGCCAAGTCCCCCCCCGCTCCCGTCCCCGTTCGCCAGTCCCTGATCCTGGGGGGCGGCTGCTTCTGGTGCCTCGACGCCTCCTACCGCCTGGTACCCGGCGTGAGCTCCGTGGTCAGCGGCTATGCGGGCGGCCACGTGGACAACCCCGGCTACCGCGCGGTGTGCTCGGGCAAGACCGGGCATGCCGAGGTGGTTCGCATCGAGTTTGACCCGTCCTTGGTGACGGTCGAGCGTCTCCTTGAGCTCTTCTGGCGTATTCATGACCCCACTACGTTGAACCGACAGGGGGACGACGTGGGCACCCAGTACCGCTCCACGATCATGTACGCGGACGCCGCGCAGAAGCTCGCCGCGGAGCGCTCCATCGAGGACGCACGCCCGCGCTTCGCCTCCCCGATCGTCACGGAGTTGGTGCCCGCCCCGCGTTTCTGGCCCGCCGAGGAGTACCACCAGGACTACTTCACCAAGAATCCCGACCAGGGCTATTGCCAATATGTCGTCCGCGCCAAGGTGGACAAGATGCGCAAGGCCCTTTCAGGCGGCGACAAACACTGAGGAGGCCCCGGGGCCGCCCCTGCTCGCGCTGGACAAGAGCCCGCGGAGCGTATTCCTGTCACGCATGCCAGAATCGACTCCGATCAACATTTCCGATCCAGGCCACGAGGTGGGAACCTTCTTCGTGCGCAACCGCAACACCCTGCTTGCGCGCGCCGATTTCGGCCAGCTCTACGTCGACTACTACCTGCATCTGGCCGACCACAAGATCCGCTACACCCCCGAGCAGGACGCCCTCTTCAAGCGTGCGCTGGCCGGCTTCATCCTGCACTGCGCCTCGCGTCCCTGGAATGAGCTCACCGCCTGGACCCTGCACTTCGAGGAGCTGGGCGTGAACATCTTCCTGACCGGCGACAACGAGACGGGCGCGGTCACGGGCCGCCTTTTCGACGAGGATGTGAAGAAGATGGACGGCAGCTTCTTTTTCTCCGACGTCATCCGCGGCAGGGAACCCAAGCGCCGCAGCGTGGCCAAGTTTGAGGGGCGCGACCCCCTGGTCGCCATCGAGACCTTCTACGCCCAGAGTGAGCAGCGTTTCGTGCGCACCTTTGTGCTGGCAGAGGAGAATTTTGCCCTCCTCAGCGAGCACCCCGATTATGACAAGGCCTGGTTCGACTCCGTCGACACCGAGGCCATCCGCACCATCGATGCCCATGAGAACGTGGGCCCGCTCGAGAAGCGCGTCTATCGCTGGCATTGTGGCTGCAACCAGGGCCGCATGCTGGAGGTCCTTGCCCCCGTCTTCCGGGATGACCCCGACGGTGTCTTCGGCGGGGACGAGAGGATCGAGATGCGCTGCCCCCGCTGTGGTGCGCGCCATGCGATCACTCGCGAGGCCATCGAGGCCTATGTGGCCAACCAGAAGCGCTGAGCGGCCCCCGCCCGTATCCGGAATTCCATGACAGATTTCCTTGCACGCCTCTGGGAGGGGATGGCCTCCGCCGGTCCCGTGGAGCAGGCCGCCACCCTCACCGGGGTGCTCGGGGTCTGGCTGATGATCCGCCAGAGCCTCTGGGCCTTTCCCGTGGGCCTGGTGCAGGTGTCCCTCTCCGCCGTGGTCTTCCACGAGGCCCGCTTCTACGCGGACATGAAGCTCCAGGCGGTGTACTTCGGCGTGCTCGCCTATGGCTGGTGGCTTTGGACGCGTCCCTCCCCCGGCCCCGGGCCCCTCCGGGTGGGCCGTCTTTCCCTGCGAGGCTGGGCTTGGTGTGTGTCGGGTGGTCTCATCGGCACCACCCTCTGGGGCTGGTACCTCGCAGGGCACACCGATGCCGCCATGCCGTACCGCGACGCCTTCATCTCGTCGTTCAGCGTGGTTGCGCAATGGCTCCAGACACGCAAGAAGATCGAGAACTGGTACGGTTGGATCCTGGTCAATGCCATCGCCGTTCCCGTCTATTGGCTGGGTGGCATGCATTGGCTCGCTGTCCTCTATTTTCTCTTCCTGCTAATGGCCGTGGGTGGCCTGCTCGAGTGGCGTCGCTCCGCCCGCACCTCAGGCCTGCCCGTCGCCCCGCTCGACGAGGCGCCCGAATCCGCGGGGGCCCCGGGCCGATGAAGCAGGCCCCAAACCCGACCGGCGCCCCTCTCAGGGTGGTTCTTTTCGGCCCCGAGTCCACGGGCAAGACCTCCCTCGCCCGCGCGCTTTCGGAGCGGCTCGGCGAGCCCTGGGCCCCCGAGTATGTGCGCCGTTTCTGGGATGAGCATTCGGGTGTGATCGGTCCCGGCGATCTCGACGCGGTGGCCCGCGGCCAGGTCGCCGCCGAGGACGCCGCCCTCGCCTCCGCCAGGCGTATCGCAATTCTGGATACAGATCTCCTCGCCTGCACCGTGTGGGACGACCTGCTTTTTCCAGGCCACTGTCCCGCCTGGGTGCGTTCGGAGGCTGACCGGCGTGCCGCGTCCACCTCGCTGTTCCTCCTCTGCCTCACGGACCTGCCCTTCGAGCCCGATCCCCAGCGCTGCTTCCCCGACCCCGAGGGCCGGGCCATGTGCCTGCGCGTGTTCAGGGAGGCCCTCGTCTCGCGCAAGCTGCCCTTCGTGGAAGTCTCCGGGGCCCAGGACGACCGCCTGGCTTCCGCCCTCGGCGCGGTGAACAGTCTGCTTGGTTAGGCGGTGCGCACCGGGGCAGGGCGGGGTGGGACCGCACGGGCCGGCTTGCCTGCCCCGTGTTCGGATTGGCATTGACGCGCCCCTGCCGTCCGACTGCCTCTAGCCCCCTGACATGCAAGGTGCCCTCACAGAAGACTACCTGAACCGCTTCAGCGGCCTCACCCGGCTCTACGGGCGCGACGCCCTGCCGCGCCTTTCCGCGTCGCACGTCTGTGTCATTGGTGTGGGCGGCGTCGGTTCCTGGACGGTCGAGGGCCTGTCGCGCACCGGTGTCGGCAGGATCACCCTGATCGACCTCGACGATGTCTGCATCACCAACGTGAACCGCCAGTTGCCCGCGCTCGACGGGCAGGTGGGGCGCCCCAAGGTCGCCGTGCTCGCGGAGCGCGTGCGTCTCATCAATCCCGCCTGCGACGTGACTGTGCTCCAGGAGTTTTTCACGGCTGCGAGTGCGGAGCGCCTGCTGGCAACCCGCTTTGACTGTGTGGTCGACGCCATCGACAGCGTCACCAACAAGGCCCTGCTGATCGCCTCCTGCACCGCCCGCGCCATTCCCTGCGTCACCGTGGGCGGGGCGGGCGGCAAGCGCGACTGCACCCGCGTGCGTTGCGGAGACCTGGGCGAGGCAATCGGCGACGATCTGCTCCGTCTGGTGCGCAAGAAGTTGCGCCGCGACCATGGTGTCGCCCATGGCGAGGGGGTGCATTTTGGCGTGCGCTGTGTCTATTCCGCGGAGAAGCCGGTTTATCCTTGGGCCGATGGAAGCTGCCAGGCCGATCCCGAACCGGGCACCGCCCTCAAGCTGGATTGCGCCAGTGGTTTTGGCACGGCTGTGTTCATCACCTCCGTGTTTGGCATGGCCGCCGCCGCGGAAGCCGTGAAGCTGATCGTCGCCGCTCAGCCTCCGGGCGCCTGACCCGTCACGCGGAAGTCCCTGATCTCAAGGTGGGACCAGACGGTGCGGAACCCAAAGTATCCCTCCAGCAGGGGCTGCGGATCCTTCCAGCTGAAGAGCACCACCCCGTCGCGCGCGTAGCTCAGGCCCTCGGCGCTGCTGGTGATTTCAATACGGTAGTCACGGTTCCCTTCGAGCAACACCTCGGGCGCCTTGAGGTCGTGCTCGGGAAGCAGGGGACGCTCCCCATTGCCCGCGTAGCGCCGAAAGCGTGTGGTCGTGTTGGTGTTGCCGCCCATTCCCACGTAGTAGCAGCGCAGGGAATCGTAGTCCGCGAACGCGCCCGAGCGCGGCTTCTCCGGGACGATCACGGAACCGTCCGGTCTGGCCGGGTCGCTTGCCATCCAAAAGCAGTTCAGGTCGGATACCCGGTCCAGGGGGCCGCCCTTGCTGACGAGTCGCGCCGTGAAGCTCAGGCGCAGGGGAGCATTCAGCTTCCGGCGCAGCCAGACCGTGCACCCGGCCTTGTCCTCGACGATGAGGGTGTCGGCCTCGAAACGGACGCGTCCTCCGGGCATCTGCTCCACGTACCAGTCGGAGGCCATCCAGGTTGCGGCCCTTGGCTCAGCCGCCCCCGCACTTGGTTGCAGTGTCGTAGGCGACTTTGCGCATCCGCCGGATCCAAGGCCCAGCAGGGCAGCCCCGGCAACGCATAGAATGCAGGCAGCTTGCAGAAATGCGGGGCGGGATGTGGGGCGGGGCTTCATGGCAGGGTGGCCTGGAAGGGGCTGTTTTTGAGCGAAACCCGTCTTCAGGCTCCAATTGCGAGTAAGTGCTGGGAATTAGAAACTCTCAATATCTTTGACTATCGACAACTTATGTCGCCTGCACGGCTTACCTAAGCCGCTGCAGTGGGTAATTTTGGCTCGACAAAGTAAGGAAAATGGGCTAAGGCTTAACGCTTACGGCCAAGCTGGGTCAAACCTCTTTCATTATTTCCATCTATCCTTACCTATGACGAAACGCGTAGTGCCGCTTCGGAAGTTCATCAAACCCTCCTTCGAGTCCCTGATCGAGAAAAAACGTGATGGTGGCGAGTTCACCCAAGAGGAGATCCGCTATATCATCGACAGCACCTTGGACGGTGAGATGCCCCAACACCAGCTGGCCGCGTTGCTCATGGCCATTTACTTCGCCAACATGTCGGCCCAGGAAACGGCCGACCTGACCGAGGAAATGATGCTCTCCGGCGAGGTGATTGACCTTTCCCACATCGCCAAGCCCAAGATCGACAAGTACTCGACG
>JAHFTI010000602.1 GCA_023265535.1 Opitutaceae bacterium | reverse complement strand
CCTCTGCTGGATCGCGGAGAGCACGGCGAGGCCGTCCATGTCCTGCAGGTGATAGTCCAGAAAGACGAGGTCGTAGGGCCTGCGCTGAAGTTCCTCCAAGGCCACCGCCCCGCTCGTGACCCAGGAAGAGGTGCAGGGAAGCGTGTCCCCCATGCGGCGAACCAGAAGCTGCAGCCAGGCTCCCACCGAAGGATCGTCGTCGACGACAAGAACGGAAATGGTCGCTGCAGGCATGGTTGGAAGGGGGGACCTCTCGGGCGGGGAACCGACAGGTCACATTAGGTCCGGAAGCGACGCCGCTGACAAGAGCAAGTGTCGCTTGTTCACTAAGAAGTGCCACCCATCGGCAAGGCACAAGCTCCTGCGGTGCGCTGCGTAACAGGGGTCCTCACCGCCTTTTTACACAAGCGATCCACACCCTTGGGAAACCGGATGGCGACTTGACACCCAGCCCCTGCTGTCGCCCCTTTGCGCAGTGCCAGGCCGCTCCACAACCGCAACACCCAGGCAGCAACTGCTGACAGGCCTGCTGAGCCTGCTGGTGTTTGCCTTGGGACTCGTTGGGCAGATGCCGGAGTGGCATGCCTGGCTGCACGCACCCGGCGCCCACACGTGTGCGCACAGCCAGCCCAGCTCGACCGCAGAGCCCCACGACCCCTCCTGCGCAGTCTGCCTCTTCGGACAGGGCACAGACCTGTCCCCGGCAGCCGCGCAGCTCTCCGAGCCACGCCTTCTGGACGAGTGCGCAGCCCTGTGGCCAAGCACTGAGGTCCCACGGCCCAGCATCCGCCGCCAGCCGCCAGGGCGGGCACCTCCGGCAGCAGCCTGAGGCCCACCCTCCCCCTCCAGCTTCCTGACCTGAACCAGGGCAGGGCCTTTCGTGCAGGGATTGAGTCGCACACCGCACCGTGCGGTGGCGTGACCGTCCCCCATGGCGGTCGGCGGGAAAATGCCCCCTTCCGCAATGAATACGGACAAGTCCCCGAAGCGGCCGTCCGCAGGCTTGGACCAGCCGTACCCGGAGGTCCAAGCCGTTCCCCGCCCTGTTGCCATGGGCTGCAAAGGCAGGACCCGCACAGGGCAACATCACACAAGACAGCCACACAAATGAAATTTCCAAGACACTCCCTCATCCCAGCACTGCTTTGCGGCACCACACTGGCCACCGCACAGTCCTCCCCAACAGGCGCGCTCCCCGTGGGCCCCGCCTCCGAGCACAGGCATGACGACCCCGTCAGCCTGGATCACCTGGTGGTCTCAGCCACCCCGTTTGAAAGCAACCAGGTGGACCTGGCCCAGGCCACCACGGTGGTGTCAGGGCTGCGCCTGCAAACCCTGAGGACCGCGACCCTGGGTGAGACCCTCGCCTCGGAACCCGGCATGAGCTCCACCTATTTTGGACCAGGGGCAAGCAGGCCCATCCTGCGCGGCCAGGGGGGCGACCGGCTTCGCCTCCTGGAAAACGGCAGCAGCAGCTTCGATGCCTCGGGAGTCAGCCCCGACCACGCCGTGAGCATCGAGCCCTTTCTCGTGCGCCGCATCGAGGTGGTGCGCGGCCCTGCCGCCCTCCTCTACGGCAGTTCCGCCATCGGCGGGGCGGTCAACGTCATCACCCACCGCATCGACGAGGAGGCGCCCACGGGCAACTCCGAGACCGAGCTCATGCTCTCGCATGACAGCGCGTCCAATGCCTGGGCACGCGGGGGAAGCCACAACCAGGTGCTGGGGCGCTTCGGCAAGGAGGATGCCCAGGTGCTGACCCTGCATCTGGACGCCTTCCGCCGCGATACGGGCGACCTGAGAATTCCCGGCCACGCCGAACATCACGAGCATGGGGAGGAGACGGGAGGTTCCGAGTCGGGACAGGAGCGCGAGGGCGTTCTGCCCAATTCGTCCCTGCACACCGACGGGGGCGCGGTGGGGCTCAGCCTGATCGGCGCCGATTTTCACCTGGGTGCAAGCTGGTCCGCCTACAACAGCAACTACGGCGTTCCCGGCCACGATGAGGCGGCCCATGGTGACGCAGGGCACGAACTGGGACCGGCAGGTGAGTCGGAGTCGGGCGTGAGGATTGCACTGCGCCAGCGTCGGCTCGATGTGCAGGGTGAGCTGAATCGCCCGATCGGCCCCTTCTCGGGTGCCCGTTTCAAGTTCGGACGCGCTGACTACGGGCACAGTGAAATCGAACCCTCCGGCGAGGTCGGGACCCACTTTGAAAACCAGGGCACCGAGGCACGCGCCGAATTTCTGCACGGAAGCACCGGGGACGGACTGGCGGGGGCCTTGGGCCTCCAATACACACGCAACTCGCTGGCCGCCTTTGGAGAGGAGGCCTTTGTGCCACCGTCCCTCACCCGAAGCGGCGCCCTCTTTGCCTTCGAAAACTACAGGCGGGGCAGGCTGAGTATCCAGGCGGGCGCACGCCTGGAGCAGCAGCGCATCCGGGTCGCTGCACTGGGCGGCAACCGAAAGGACACCCTGCTCGGGCTCTCACTCGGGACGGTCTGGAAGGCCAGCGAGGCGCTCTCCCTCACCGCCCAGCTTGGCCGGAGCTCACGCGCCCCCAACGCGCAGGAACTCCACGCGGACGGCCCCCACGCGGGCACGGCCAGCTACGAGGTGGGCGATGCCACGCTTGACCGGGAGAAGGTGACCCATGCCGAGCTGGGCCTCAGGGCGAAGACCAGGCCGCTCACGGCCGAGCTCAGCGTGTTCGTGCAGGATTTTGCAACCACCTGCACGACTCGCCCACGGGCCTGGTCGCAATCGAGGGGGACGATGGTATCGAGTTTGTGGATA
>JAHFTI010000601.1 GCA_023265535.1 Opitutaceae bacterium | reverse complement strand
CCCAGCCCGCCCCGGCTCGCAACCTGCGCCCTGTGATGCCCGTGATTGGCAACCCTTCCGACTCCCAGGACCTCGACGCCGGCCTCGCCCCCGCGAGCAACACCAATGTTCCGGTCATCAAGATCGAGGACGAGGGTGCTCCCCGGATGTAAGGTCACCTGAGCGAGTTTTCCGCCCACCCACACCACACCCAAGCCCAACGCCTCCGCCAGCCGCAGCCGCCCTGCGTTTCACTCGCACGCCCTCCCGATGGACCACTCCCGCCAGCGCTTCAGCGTCAGTCCCGCCACCTTGATCCTGGTCTGTGCCGTGGGTCTCACGATCCTCGGCCTGATCATCCTCTTCAGTGCGAGCGCTGCCTTCAAGGAGGGCCCCTACGCCTACCTCAACAAGCAGATCCTCGGCGTCGGCCTGTCCGCCGCCGCCTGCTGGTTTGTCAGCCGTCTCGACCTCGAGTCCATGAGGCGCTTTGTCTGGATCATCGGTGGCGGCGCGGTTGTCGCCCTTGCCCTGGTCGCCATTCCCCACGTGGGTATCTCGGTGAATGGCAGCCGGCGCTGGCTCGGCTTCGGCCCGGTGCGCATCCAGGTCTCCGAACTGGGCAAGTTGGCCATGGTGTTCTGCCTGGCCCACTACCTCGCGATCAACCAGACGCGCATCCATGAGCTCAAGCGCGGCTTCCTCTATCCGCTTGGAATCATCTTCGGATTCGGCGCCCTGATCATGCTGGAACCCGATTTCGGCACCGCCGCACTCACCGTGGCCGTGGGCCTGAGCCTCCTCTTCCTGTCGGGCGCGCGCTGGCGTTTTGTGCTGCCCGCCGTCGGGGGCGTGATCCTGCTCTTTGCGGTGGCAGTCATCCAGAACCCGAATCGCCTGCGCCGCCTCACCGCCTTCCTCGACGTCGAGGGCAACAAGCAGGGCGGCACCTACCAGCTCTACCAGGCGCTGGCCGCCTTCGCCGCCGGCGGCACCGAGGGTGCGGGCCTGGGCCAGGGCAGGCAGCAGCACAAGTTCCTTCCCGAGGCTCACACCTACTTCATTTTCGCGGTCGTGGGTGAGGAGCTCGGCCTGTTCTTCACCATCGGGGTGGTCATCATCTTTGCCACCATCTTCATCCTGGGCCTCATCCACCTGCGCAAGGCCCCCAACCAGTTCCAGTTCCACCTGGTCGCCGGTTCCCTCCTGCTGATCACCCTGCAGGCCATCATCAACCTGGGCGTGGTCACCGGCATCTTCCCGACCAAGGGCATGTCGCTTCCCTTCCTGAGCGCGGGTCTCTCGAACCTGATCCTCATGGGCCTGCTTCTCGGCATCTTTCTCAACACCCAACGCACCTGGGGACGCGCCTCGCTCGACGGCCATTCGCGCTCCTTCATGGAGGTTCATTCATGAGCTCTTTCCTGCTTTCCTGTGGCGGCACCGGCGGCCACATCTCTCCCGGCATCGCCCTCGCGGAGGGCCTCGTCTCGCGCGGCCACGAGGTCACGCTCCTGATCAGCCAGAAGAAGGTGGATGCGCGTCTCATCGAGAAGTACCCGCACCTCAATTTCCAGCGCATCCCCGGCTCCGGCCTCGGCTGGAATCCCGTGGTGTTCCTTCGTTGCGTGGTGACGCAGACCAAGGGCTTCCTGGCTTCCTGGGGTATCGTGCGCCGCAAGCGCCCCGACTGCGTGCTCGGCTTCGGCGGTTTCACCTCCGCCCCCGTGGCCGTTGCCGCCTGGATGCGCGGCGTGCCTGTCGCCCTGCACGAGGCGAACCGTGTCCCCGGCCGGGCCGTCCGCCTGGTGGGCCGCATCGCCCGCCGGGTGTATCTTCCCCCGGGGGTCCTGCTCTCCGCCGCCAAGCCCGCCGCCGTGCGCCACGCCGGCCTTCCGGTGCGCAAGGAAATCCTCCGCCACCCGGCCGAGCAGGCCCGCCTCAACCTCGGCCTCCACCCGCACGGCAAGGTGCTCGTCATCCTCGGCGGCAGCCAGGGAGCCTCCGCCCTCAACGACTGGGTGCGCCGCGAACTCAGCGCGCTGCTCGCCGACGGCGTGCAGATCTATTGCGTCACGGGCATGGGCAAGGACGTTCCCGAGACCATCGAGGCCACCTCGCGCAACGGCGCCCCGGTGCGCGCGATCTTTGTCCCCTTCTCGGACCGCATGGCCGAGCTCATCTCCGCCGCCGACCTCGTGGTCTCGCGCGCCGGCGCCGGCACGATCGCCGAGCTCGTCCGCTGCAACACCCCCGCCATCCTCGTCCCCTTCCCGCACGCGGCCGACGACCACCAGCGCGCCAATGCCGCCTACTTCGAGCAGCAGGGCGGCGGACTCGTCATCGAGCAGTCCTTCATCGCCTCCCTGCGCGCCGAGGTCAGCGACCTCATCTTCAACGACTGGCTGCTGACCCGCTTCCGCGGAAATCTCCAGCGCATGGACCGCGCCAACAGCCTCGACCTCATGCTCGACGACCTGGAGCAGCTCGCCGCCGGACGCCGCAACGGCCCCACGGTCAGCCGCAGCCCGCAACCCGCCACATGAGCCAGTCCCTGCCCGAGATCAATGGACGCCGCGTGAGCCGCATCCACTGCGTGGGTGTGGGTGGCATGGGCCTGGGGCCGCTGGCGATCTACCTGGCCCGCCTCGGATTCAGCGTCTCCGGCGAGGATGACGCGATGGGCGAGGGCATGCGCGCCCAGCTCGTGCGCGCCGGCGTGCGTGTCGGCGGCATGGATACCGACGCCGAGCTGCTCGCCGTCTCCTCCGCGATCTCCCCGCTTCATCCCGCCTCGCGCGAGGCCGCCCGACTGGGCATC
>JAHFTI010000600.1 GCA_023265535.1 Opitutaceae bacterium | reverse complement strand
ACGGGTCGGGCATATTTCAACGTCACCCAAGCCGGCGTCTTCACGATCACCCAGACCAATTTGGCGGGATCGGCGACCTCTCCTGATTTCACGGTCACACAGCCCTTGCCTGCGGTAGCCACGGCTGAGGTGACGGTGTTGCCGCGGCCCGGGGTTCCGAGTCTTTCGTTGAATCTGGTGGAGTCGTCGCAGCGGGTGATGGAGCCGGGTAGCAGCTACCATGGAAGGACTTTCAAGCGGGCCTGGAGGGAAGGGCAGGACTGGCATGCCTACCTGGGGCGGGCGGGCGTTCGTTTTGAGGGAAGCGGCGAGGCGCTTGCCGGGGCTGGCCTGGTGCAGCTGGAGGCGAAGAACGCCGAAGCGGGGGCGGACTGGTTCTTGTTGTCCGAGGTGCAGGCCAGTGCTGTCGAGGGAGGGCGGCGCTTCACCTATGCCTTTGAGGTCAGGCTGGGCTCCGTGATGCCCGGGCAGCCGCTGGTGCCGGAATCGTGGGCTCGGGGGCGCGCGCTGACAGGGCCTTGGCGGTTCCGCGCCCGCGTGTGCGACCTGACGGGGGTGTGGAGTGCGTGGAGCAGCGAGCTGCCCGTGCAGGTGGTGCTTCCGCTGGTGACCCGCTCCGAGACCCTGCAGACCCTGCCCCCGGCGGGCGAGGAGGCGGACTGGTTCACGGCCTCCGAGCCCAGGACCTTCAACCTGGCCCTGTGGGTTCCCTGAGCAGACGGCAATGGAAGCGTGCCGAGCGTGGTGCGCGTGCCTTGCCTGCTTAGCCCGGAGGGTCATCCCGGGGATTGTTTTCCCCTCCGCATCCGCTGCAGAGGAAAGGCGTGCGTTTTTTTCGGCGGACCTGCATCGTCCCGCGCATGCAGGGTGGAATGCAGCAGGATTTCGCGGGCTTTTTCCAGCCCCCGGCAGGTGTCTTGCGCCATGCGCCAGGAGGCCAGGGCGGCGCCTCGCTGTCCTCGCACGTGGCCGTGGAGGGCATAGGCGAGCTGCTCCTGCAGCGCAGCTGGAAGGCGCGCCATTACCGGCTCACGCTGCGCAAGGACGGGATGCCTGTAGTGACAATTCCACTACGCGGCAACGAGCGCGAGGCTCTGCGCTTCGCCGGGCAGCATGCGGAGTGGCTCGGGCGCGCGCGCGAACGCCAGCTTCGCAAGCCGCGCGTGGCGGCGGTCTGGATCCTGGGCACGGAGGTCCTCTGGCGCGGCGAGATGCATCCGGTCCGCCTCGCCTCGGAGGGGCACGCCGCCGAGCCGGGCCAGCCGGCCCGTCCCTCGGTCTGCCTCGCCGCCGACGTGTTCCGCGTGCCCTCACTCGAGGGGGACCTGCGTGCCACGCTCGAGGCGCACTTTGCGCGCCGCGCGAAGATCGAGCTTCCGGGCCGCACCTGGGAGCTCGCCGCGCAGACCCAGATGGACGTGAAGCAGGTCACGGTGCGCAACCAGCGTTCGCGGTGGGGCAGCTGCTCCTCGGGCGGCGTGATCTCGCTCAACTGGCGCCTGATCCAGACGCCGGATTTCGTGCGCGACTACATCATCTACCACGAGCTCAGCCATCTCAGGGAGATGAACCACTCCTCGCGCTTCTGGGACCAGGTGGAACGCCTTTGCCCGGGATGGCGCGCGGCGGAGCGCTGGCTCAAGCTGAACAGCGGCCTGCTGGGGCTTTGAGGCGGCGGACACCGCAGGCCGGTGGCCTGGGCCGGGCACAAAAAGGGCGCAGCCCAAAAGGCTGCGCCTGGGAAAGGAGCCTGAGGCGGTCGGCTCAGACGCCCGTGATCTTCATGAGGTCGCCCAGGCGTTTCGCCATGTGGCGGATTTCGCGGAGCTCCTCCTGGGCATTGCTGATCGCCTCGGGATTGTTCCTGGCGCCTGCGAGGAGCTGGCTGGCACGGTCGACCGCCTGGAGGATCTCCACGGTGGAGCTGCCCATGTTGGCCACGATCATTCCGGCAAATTCGCTGACGGCGCTCTTCTTCTCCTGTTCAATGAGGTTCTTCTGCGCGAGCTCCAGCTGCTCCTGGGCGATCTTCTGGTCGGTGACATCGCGCGAGATGCCGAAGACCCCGATCAGCTTGCCCTCGCCATCGTACAGTGGAAAGCGGCTCGTGGAGGCCCAGGTGATGGAGCCATCCGGCCAGGTCTCCACCTCCTCGGCGTTCAGTTGGGGAAGGCCGGACTTCATGATGGCCTGCTCGTTTTTGAGCGTCTCGGCGGCATGGTCAGCGGCGAAAAATTCGGTGTCGCACTTGCCTTCAACCTGCGAGGGATGGTCCTGGTTGAAGGAACCCACCATGCGGTTGCTCACGCGCAGGTAACGGCTTTGGGTGTCCTTGAAGTAGATCGCGTCAGCGGACTTTTCCATGAGGGCCCGGAAAAGCAGGGCGTCGAGGGAGGATGCGGAAGCTTCGGACATGCGTTGGAGGGGTTGCCGGTGCATATTTATGGACTGTCCCAGTCGCTTGCAACCCCCTCCACGCCCGGGTTTTTACGTAGAGGCGTGACTGCAACTGCTTGTCGATTCGGGCCCTGAGGCAGACTCCCGGGCCGAGTTTTTTACAATTCGCTGCGCCGGTTTTTGGCGCTGGGCGCGGACTACTTGAAGTCGAGCAATTCGACCTCAAAAACCAGCGTGGCGTACGGGGGAATGTTGGGCGGGCTGCCCGTGACGCCATAGGCGAGATAATGGGGGATGATCAGGGTGCGTTTCTCGCCCTTGGTCATTTCCATGAGCGCCTCGTCCCAGCCCCGGATGACACGGTTGACGCCGACGGGAAAGCGGATGGGCTCGCCGGGCTTGGAG
>JAHFTI010000099.1 GCA_023265535.1 Opitutaceae bacterium | reverse complement strand
AGGCGAGCCAGTCTGGCAGGCCGGCACCGAGGAGGGCGGCGCGGTAGTCGGCCTCGGGAATGTTCACATAGGGAATGGTCTTCCCGGCCTGGCGGGAGAGCTCGGCAGCGAGCTCGGCGATGGTGTAGGCCTGGTCGCCGGCGAGCTCGTAGGTGCGGCCGGGTTGGGCCGCGCTGGTGAGGGCCTTGGCGGCGGCCTCGGCGTAGTCGGCGCGGGGGGCGGAGGAGATGCGGCCCTCGCCGGCGCTACCGTAAAAGGCTCCATTGGCCAGGGCGGGCTTCAGGGAGCCGGTGTAGTTCTCGGTGTACCAGCCGTTGCGCAGGATGATGAAGGGGATGCCGGAGGCGCGCAGGAGGGCCTCGGTCTCGCGGTGCTCGCCGGCCAGGTTGAGGGGGGAGACGTCGGCGTGGAGCAGGCTCGTGTAAACGATAAGCCCCACCTTCTGGCGCCGGGCCGCCTCGATGACGTTGCGGTGCTGCACCGCGCGCTGGCCGATCTCGTTGGAGGAAATCAGCAGCAGCTTCTGCACGCCCTTGAGGGCGCTGTCCAGGGTGGCGGGCTGGGCGTAGTCGGCCTGGCGGACCTGGATGCCGCGGGAGGCGAGGTCCGCGGCCTTTGCGGGAGTGCGTACGGCGGCGACGATCCCTGCGGCGGGAAGGGTCGCCAGGAGGCGGTCGATGACAAGGCGGCCAAGCTGGCCGGTGGCTCCGGTGAGTGCGATCATGGTGTGTTTGTGGTTGAGTTGAGATTAGGTACGGTTTCTAGTGTCGGTAACCAAAGAATACCGACTTCTGCGCGAAGCCACAAGAGAGGTCCTGAAAGTAACCCGGTTACCATTTGGTAACCGTGGTCTTTGTCCTCCCTATCCACCCTCACCTCCACCCTCTGCTCCACACCCAAGCCTCAGGGCGTTCCCATGAAGACCATGAAATTCCCCCCCGTGGAACCCGGCAGCGACGCCGCTGCGTGTTGTCCCGTGCGCGATGTGTTGGATGTGATCGGCGACCGCTGGAGCCTGCTGGCCCTCACCACCCTGAGTGCGGGCACGCTGCGCTTAACGCAGCTCAAGCGCGCGATCGGGGACATCTCCCAGCGCATGCTTGCGCAGACCCTGCGCACCCTGGAGCGCGACGGCTACCTCTCACGCAAGGTCTATCCGACGATTCCCCCCAAGGTGGAGTACAGCCTCACCCCGCTGGGGCGTTCCCTGCTGGGCAGGCTGGAGCCGCTCATCGAGTGGGCCGCCGAGAACCACACCCGCGTGCGCAAGGCTCGCAAGGCCTACGTGCCACCCGCGGCCATCAGCGCCCTCTGAGGGGAGCGGCTGAGTCCGGACCAGCGCCCTTGCCGCCTGGAGGCGTCAGGCAATTCAGCGGGACAGATGCAAGGCAGGGGGACTTGCTTGGCTCAGCACGTTTGTTTGCCCTCCATGCGACATGGCGCTTGCCCCCTCTGCCGAGGGGCGGGCTCCCAGGCCCATTGGGAGGTACCTCACCGGGCGGGCAGGCTGGCGATCACCACGCCATACGGAGCCACGGTGAAGGAGAGCCCCTTTGGCAGCTCCGTCGCGGGGCTGGAGAGGATGACCTTGTCGAGGCCTGTCGTTCCGCCAGGCAGGCCGGTGAGCTGGACCTGCTCCGGTGAGGCGCTCGTGCTCAGGAGGACCACGGCGTTTTTTCCCTCGGTGCTCGTCCTGCAGAATGCGTACACGTTCGGGTTGCCCGTCTCGAGAGGGAGGTAGGCGCCGTTGCGAAAGGCGGGTTCAACGCGACGCAGCTGAAGCAGGCTGCGGTACCAGGAGAGGATCGAGTCCTTCTCGTCTTTCTGGCGCGCGACGTTGCGTTCACGCGCCTCGGCCTGCACGGGCAGCCAGGGTTCTCCTGTGCTGAAGCCGGCGCCGGGTTCGCCCGTCCAATGCATCGGCGTGCGGTTGCGGTCGCGGTCGTCGGCGCGCGGGCGCTTGGGCCCCACGGGAAACTGCTTGAGGAGGGCGTCCGACATGTTGCCCATGCCGATCTCCTCGCCGTAGTACAGCAGGATGGCCCCGCGCTGGCAGAGCGTGAGGGCGGCGGTCAGCTTGGCGATCTGGTCGTTGTTCCTGCCGTCACCGAAGGTGCTCCACTGGCGCCAACGGTCGTGGCTGCTGAAAAAGAACACGGGGGTTTTTCCGCCAAGCTTGGTCTGCGCGTCGTCCGCCTGCTTCTTGAAGCTGGCGGCGTCAAGCCGGGTGAGGCCGCCGAAGAGGAAGTTCATCGGCAGGTGCACCTCGTCGTTGTTTTTCCCGTACACGGCGTCCAGGTCCTCGATCGTCGCGGTGGTCGACTCCCCCAGCATGACGGGATGTCCGGGGAAGGAATCGACCACTTGGCGCAGCTCACGCAGCACCTCGTTGGTGCCGGGCAGGCCTGAGTTGTAGGGCTTCAGCCAGACCGGTCGCCCTCCGGCAGGATCGGGGTCTTGCTGGAAGGACTCATCCTCGGCGATGTAGGGTGTGGCATCGAGGCGGAAGCCGCTGGCGCCGCGTTTCAGCCAGAAGCGGGCGACATCGTACATGGCCTGGCGCAGGCCGGGGTTCTTCCAGTTCAGGTCGGGCTGTTCGGGCAGGAAGATGTGATAGTAGTACTGGCCGGTCAGCTCGTCCTTTTTCCAGGCGGAGCCGCCGAAGATGGAGGTCCAGTTGGTGGGAGCCTTTCCGTCCGGCCCGCCGTCCCGCCACACGTACCAGTCCCGCTTGGGGTTGTCCTTCGAGGAGCGCGATTCCTTGAACCAGGGGTGTTCGCTCGAGGAGTGGTTGAGCACGAGGTCCACGAGGAGGCGGATGCCGCGCTTGTCCGCCTCGCGCACGAGTTCGTCCCAGTCGGCCAGCGTGCCATACTCCGGGGAGACTCCGGTGTAGTCGGAGACGTCGTAGCCGAAATCCGCGTTGGGTGAGGGGAAGAAGGGCGTCAGCCACAGGGCATCCACACCCAGCTCCTTCAGGTAGTCCAGGCGTTGGGTGACGCCCCTGAGGTCACCGATGCCGTCGCCGTTGGAGTCCTGGAAACTGCGCGGGTAAATCTCGTAGATGACCGCCTGCTGCCACCAGGGCGTGGAGGCTGACTTGGCCTTGGTCGCGTGTTCCCCGTGCGTGGCAGGCGAGGGCTTGGCCGCGGTTGGGTCGGACGCCCCCAGGCAGGCCTGGCCGAGCGCAAGGGTGGAGACGAGGCAGAGGAGGGATCCTAGGCGGTGGTGCTTCATGGGAACGGGGCGACGGAAGGAGTGAGCGCGGGACTGCGCACATTCAGTCTTCCGTGGTACAGGCGGGCAAGGGGACCTGCTGGGAGAAATCCGAGATTTCCTGCAGTTTTGCACGATACTGCCGGCGCGCTGCACGCCGTGGGAATCCGCCCCTGCGAGGCGGGAGTTACCGGGACGATTCCTCCCGCCCCTCGCGCACGGCGGACAGTGCCACATGCTGGCCTGCCTGTGTCCTCTTGGGGGGCGGAGGCTTGCGCGCCCCCTGCTGTCAGCCCGAACTGCTCACGAGTCAGCCCGAATTGCTCACGAAGGCGAGGCGCGTGCCGTCGGGCGACCAGCAGGGCACGTTCATCGTGCCCTGCCCGCCATAGATGTAGGCGAGCACGCGTGCCGGGCCGCCGGATGCCGGCATGAGACGAAGGTACACGTGCTTGTAGTACGGATGTTCCCAGGGCAACACGTCCTGGCCGTAGGAGAGGAAGACGATCCATTTGCCATCGGGCGACAGGTGCGGGAACCAATTGTTGAAGGCATCGTTGGTGAGCTGTTCCTGTTCGCTGCCGTCGGCGCGCATGCGCCAGAGCTGCATCAGCCCGCTGCGCGTGGAATTGTAGTAGATGTGGCGGCCGTCCGGCGAGAATTCCGGGCCATCGCTGAGGCCGGGGCTGTCCGTGAGGCGTTGCTCCGCCCCACCCTCGACGGGAATCCTGTAGATGTCGTATTTTTCGGGGGCACCGGGTCCGGGCCTCCTGCCACCGGTGTACACGAGCCAGCGTGCGTCCGGCGACCAGCCGTGCAGGTAGGAGGGCGACTGGGGTGTGACTCGCCGCGGGGTGCCGCCCGAGGAGGGGAGGGTGTAGATGACCGAGCGGCCCTCGTCCTCCTCCGTGTGGTGGCTGATGGCGAGCTGGCTGCCGTCGAAGGAAAGGACGTGGTCGTTGTTGTTGCGGACGCCGAAGCCGGTGTCGAGCGGGGTGACCTCACGGGTGACGACATCGAAGTTCCGCAGCAGGCCCCTGGCGGCTCCGGGGCCGCTGACATTGAAGATGAGCGTGCGGCCATCGGGCCTCCAGTTGGGCGCCTCGAAGGCCTCGTGGGAACTGTGCACGATCTCCAGCTCGCCACTGGAGACCGTGAGCAGTTCCAGACGCGAGCCGATGTAGTCCGTGTAGGGGACGTAGCCGGCCCTTGGCGGCTTGATGGCGCGCAGCTCGCTGAAGCGGGAAGCGGCCTTTGTATCCGAATTCTGGTGACAATCAAAGAGGCCACCCTGGAGCAGGGCAGGGAATTCGAAGCCGAAGGGGTCGGAATGGACGAAAGGTTCCCCCGGCACGGCGGCAGAGAAAACCAGGCTCTCACCGCGCCGTTCCAGCTGGAGGATTTCGGCCCCGTGCACGGGAAGTCTCAGGCTGAGTGTTCCGCCCTCGCGGCTGTGGACGAGGAGCAGTGCCTGGCCTTCGTCATGCAGGCAGGCTTCCACGCAGGGTCTCTCGCCCTCGCTGCGCCTCAGCAGCCAGCCTGCCCGTGCGCCGGGAGTCGCCGTGGGGAGACAGATGCGTGCGCGGAGGATGAAGTCCCCCGACAGGTCCGCCCACGAACGGTTGAAGTGTTCCGAGGCGTCGAGGAGTGTGGTCGTTGTCGCTTGCATGGGTCGGGGTGGGATTGGTGGGGTGGGGGCTATGCAGGCAGGCTGGACGGGCCACGGCCTGGTGTGAAGCAGGCCGGTGCGAGCACATTAGTGCGGGAGGCAAAGGCGGCGAAGCGCAGTCGTTGGCCTTTGACTCGGGAAAGCCGACACTGCAGCTTCAGCGCTGTCCCGAAATTCACAAAAATACATGAGCGCCAACCCCTATACACACCATGTTTACGTGGATTTTGAAAACGTTTCAGACCTTGACCTGGGTCTTCTCGAGGGGAAGCCGGCGCGCGTGATCCTGCTCATTGGGAAGAACCAGGCAAAACTGGACTATGTATTGGTCGAGCAAATACACCGGTTGGCGGCTCAGGTGTGCCTGGTCAAGCTGGGTGTCTCCGGACGCAATGCACTCGACCTGAGCCTGGCCTTCTACCTTGGAAAAGCGGTGCAGGCTCAGCCCGAGCTGAGTCATTGCGTGCTCTCCAAGGACAAGGATTTTGACTCGCTGATCTCCCACCTCGGGGAAATCGGCGTCCAGGTGAGCCGCCACGAGAGCATTGAGTCCCTGCCTTTCCTCCCGAAGACGAAGAAGTCCCCTCCCGCCAAGTTATCCTCTACTGCGAAAGCCACCCCAATATCAAAGGCAAGCATCGCCGCCGCGTTGGCCACTCCCGTCCATGGTCTCTCCTTGGAGGAGGTAGAGACGGCGGCTCGTTTTGAGAAGCTCATTCATCTTCTCAGGGATAATCCCGCACCCAAGCCAAAGACCAAGTCGCGTCTTCTTGCCTTTATTGGCACTGTGTTTGGCCAGAAGCTGAATCTTGAAGGGCAGGAGCAAAAGCTGGCCGAACTCGAGAGTCGGGGAATTGTAAGGATCGATGCCAAGGGCAAGGTCACTTATGCCAAGCATGCATGAGCAGGGCCCCTATTGTCCTGCTCCTGCCCCGGGTGCTGCATCCTGCCCGATAGGGTAGTGACAAAGCGCTCGGCGCCCCGTGGGGAACTGCTATAGCCCTTTTATGAAATCGCCCCTTTCATCCCTGCTTGCGCTGCTGCTTGCCCTGGCGCCCCTAGCCCGAGTGCAGGCTGCGCAGCCCGTCGCCGCCGCTCCCTCCCCAGCCACGGTCGCCACCTCTGTCGCCACCTCCATTACCGCCCCCGGGCCAGCCGTTGACCCCGCCCTGATTCCTCCCGACGAGCAATTGCCGGGTTCGGGGCCGATGCGGCGCGCGCCCTGGTTCCAGAACATCTGGACCGAGCGCCGCAGCGCCTGGGCCAACCAGGTGCAGCAGGATCAGGGGGCGCTCGTGTTCCTGGGGGACTCGATCACCCAGGGCTGGTGGGATGTGGGCAGCCTGTTTCCCGGCACGAAGATCGCCAACCGGGGCATCAGCGGCGACACCACGCGCGGCGTGCTCTATCGGCTGAGGGACGACGTGCTCTCGCTCAGGCCGCGCGCCGTGGTCCTGCTCATCGGCACCAACGACCTGGATGAGAAGGCGGAGCCCCACACGATCGCCTCCAACGTCGCCCTCATCCTGGCGGCCCTCCATGCCCACAATCCGGACATGCCCGTCATCCTCTGCTCGGTCCTTCCGAGCTCCCCGCTGCAGCGGCGCCCGTCCGAGAGTATCCGGAAAATAAATACGCTCTACCGGGCCGCGGCGGAGACCCTGCCCCAGGTCAGCTACCTCGACGTCTGGTCGGCCTTCGCCGATGTGCAGGGAGATGCCCGCTCCGAGGAGATGCCCGACCTGCTCCATCCCAATGTCCTGGGTTACGCCAAGTTCGCCGCCGTGCTCCGGCCCCTGTTCGAGAACCTCGGTCTCGTGCCCGCCTGGCCTGATGACTTTGTCACAGAGGCCGGCTTCGTGAGCCTCTTCAACGGACGCGACCTGGCCGGCTGGCATTACAAGGACGGTCCCGCCCTCAAGGGCGCCGTCGCCACTCCCGACGGCCGCTTCGCCGTGCGCAATGGGAGGCTTGTCGCCACGCTCTCCAAGGTCGAACGCCAATACAGGCAGCTCTGGACCGTCGCCGCATTTCCCAAGGACTTCGAGCTGCGCCTCGAATTCCGCGCGAGCCCCAATGCCGACAGCGGCGTGTACCTGCGCGGCCCCCAGCTCCAGTGCCGCGATTACCCCGTGGCCGGCCCCTTCGCCCTGCTTCGCAACTACCGCAGCAACGACTGGAACGAGCTCATCATCACCGTGCGCGGCGGCCTCGCCCACGCCACCTGCAACGGCGAGGTCCTCATCGATGCCATGGAGGTGCCCGCCACGGGTCCCATCGGACTCGAGAGCGATCGCGGCCAGGTGGAATACCGTCGCATCCGCATCCGCAGCAGGTAGCCCGCCTGTCGGCCCCGCCTTCCCTCACTCCGCCATCACTCCCCCGTCGCTCCATGGTAGCCGAGGGGTGAGGCACGCCGGGGGGGCATGGGGGCGCCGCCGCTATTGGGTGCTCTGGTACCAGTTCATGATGCCGGAGTAACTGTCCCAGTTCGTCATCAGCGCCGGTGCGTAATAGGTGCCGTTGGCGTCCGGCCGCACCGTGACCATGATGCGGCGCATGCCCTCGGCTGTCTTTCGCCAGCCCGTGCCCACGATGCATTGGTTGATCAGATGCTTCACCTGCTGCCGTGGGTGTGAGATGAAGATGTCCCCATCGAGCGAGTAGGTGCCGTCGTGCTTCTCGGAGGCGGATTGTGAACCGAAGCCAGGGGTGTAGGTGGAATAGCCGAAGGCGTAATCATAGGTGCCGTCGGGGCGGATGTAGAGGTGTCCCCCCGAGGAGTGCGTAGCCGCGCCGGCTCCCGCGCCGGTCACCGCATTCACGTAGAAGCCACCGAAGACGCTGGTCGACTGGGTCCAGTCGCCCATGAGATCCGCCGGAGTGAAGAAGGCCCCCCTGGGATAGGGCGCCTCCCCTGACTCGGGCGTGATGGAGTCCAGGAACGCCAGGAGCGGGACGCTGAGGGCCCTGAATCCCTCGCTCTCGTTTGTCTCCATCATTGAATAGATGCTGACGCCAGGGTTCACGATGGCGACAATGGGCTGCACGCGGTCCCCCAGCTCGACGAGGTACAGCATGCCGAAGCTCTTGGGTGTGCGCTCGGGCGCGTTGGGCCGCGAGAAGAAGCGGCCCATGTAATAGACCACCAGGCCGCTCCGAAGGCGGCCTCGGTAGTGCACGATGGTGTCGCCCACGCCGAAGGCATCGAATTGCTCGCGCCAGAGTGTATCGAAAGTCTGGGTACGCGTCCCGGAAGGCGCCCGCGCGGGCAGCACAAAGAGGTTGGCCGCGTGCCGTCGCTCGCTGTCGTTGACCGGATTGCCCTTGGAGTCCAGGTCCACGAGCGTGCTCCGATAGATGGTGGCCCAGTCGGCGTCCTCGCGTTCCCAGCCCTGGGGTGGCGCATAGGTGATCCCGCTGACGGAGCCCACCGCCGCGTAGGTGTCCCTTGCCCCCTTCACGGGGTTCGCCTTCGCCGCGGGTGCTGCCGCCGGGGCGGCCTTGGCCTGTGGTGCCTTGGCGGGCGCGGCCTTCGCAGGAGCGGGCTTGGCGGGGGCCTTCTTCTCCGCCTCGAGCGCTGCCGCCGCCTCCAGGACTCCCGGCCGGATCACGAGCCCCTCCGCGCCGATGTCGACCAGCTCGGGCTTGAAGCCCAGCAGGGTCTCGAAGCCCGCCGAGGCGATGGTGCGCAGGTCGGCGATGGCGGACTCCTCGCTCACCACTTCGCGCATGCCGAGCACAAAGATGGGAAAGCCGATGCAGTATTCCCAATAGCGCTGCTTGTCGCGGTAGCTCATCCGGGCGATCTCCCCGGCGGGCAGCGCCGCGACCAGCTGCGCATGGAGGCGGTCCGTGTGCTCGTCCGGAAGTTCCTTTTCCCGGACAAACTGCCAGAGCTGCGTCATGAAGAGTGCGGTGGCTGCGACCACGTCGTTCTCCGCCCCCTCGGTGGCCAGCAGGCGGCGCGCTTCCTTGGTCCCCTTGTCGAGCAGCTCGTACACCGCCTTGCGCTCCTCCTCATTCGAGCTGAGCGACTGCGCCAGCTCGGGCAGCAGCAGCCAGCCCTTGGCGGGCTTGAAGCGGTACTCGGGGAGCAGCAATTCCTCCTTCGTGGGAAGGGCCTGTTCGGCCTTGGGTTTGCCCGCCTCCTTCCTGGCGAGTTGCCCCACCAGGCGGCGCAGGGGTGAGTCGGGCGGGGCGGGGGTGTCGGAGGCCAGCAGCGTGGCGCTCGAAAACAAGCATAACAGCCCTGTGGCGAGCACCAGGGCTGCGAGAAGGGGTCTGGGGTGGCTCATGCGGCTGTAGGAAGCCTGTGCAAATCCCCTGCATTTTCCAGCCGCGCGGAGTGTTCTCCGCGAGAATTTGGGGCGCCTAATACTTACTTGTTCACTTCATAAACCTCGACCAGGGCGACGCCCGTGCCCGAGTTCGCACCCTTGACCGTGGCCGTGTACAAGCCTGCGGGAAGCGACACAATGAGGGCGGAGTCCTTGCTGCCCGCCACCCAGTCGAAGGCCTTCAGGGTTTGCGCGATGCCATGAACGGAGGCCGCTTCCCAATTGTCGTTCTCAAACACCTTGGCGCCCTTGTCATTGTACACCTCGAGGACCGGGTCCTCCAGGGTGCCTGTCAGCCATTGCCTCAGGGCGGGGCCGGAGGCCCGGATGAGCACCGTCTTGAGGCCGGTGCCCTTGATCACAAAGCCGGCCACCTGGTTGTCGAAGCCGGGGCCGACCGGGCTGCGCGTGGAAATGTTGACGCAACGCGAAGTGGCGTCGACCTCGTAGGCCTCGACGAGCGCGATGCCGGTGGTGCCCGTGGCGTCGCTCACCTCGGCGGTGTACATGCCGGGCTCGAGCGTGACGAGCAGCGCGGCGTCCTTGCTGCCGGCAGTCCAGTCGAAGGCCTGCAGCGCATGGGCGGTGGCGAAGATCGTGTCGTAGTCCCAATTGTCGTTCTCAGTAACGACCAATCCCCGGGTCACGTCATTGAGGCGGAGCCGGGGATTGGGGATGTAGTTCGAGAGCCAGGGAGCGAGCGCGGGTCCCGCTGCGCGGAGCAGGATCCGCTTGGCTTGGGTGCCCTCTATGACGAAACCCACTGTCTGGGTTCCCTCCCCGCCCGCCACTTGGGAGCGTGTGCTGATGTTGACGAGGCGGGCGGACGTGTTCGGCGTGAGCAACGGGGTCACGACGAGGTCCGTGAAAATCTCGCCGGTGGCGCCGTCGCCCGCAGTGGCCACGCAGGTGTACCGGCCCGCATCGAGGGAGCTCGGGAGCGCGAGCGTGAGCTGGGCTGCTGTCGCGCCCTCAAGGGCGACTCCATTGCGTTTCCATTGATGGGTGACGGGCATGCCGCCAGCAGTGCTCACCGCGAGGGTGACGGGTGTGCCTGCGACGATGGTCCCTCCGGCCTGCGTGAGGCTGAGCTGGGGCTTGGCATTCCAGAAAAAGGTGGTGAGCGACTTGGCGGGCAGGGTGGCCTGCACGGCCTTGTCCAGCCACTGGAGCTTGATTGAACTCTGGC
>JAHFTI010000599.1 GCA_023265535.1 Opitutaceae bacterium | reverse complement strand
TTCCCAGGGGGCGACGAGCCAGGCCACGCCGGCGAAGCCGAGGAGCAGGCCCACGGCGGTGAGGGGGCCGGGGCGGCTGCCACCGGGCCAGGCCCATTCGGTGAGCACCATGAGCAGGGGCTGGGAGCCGATGATCATGGCGGCGATGCCGGACGGGATGGTCAACTCGGCCCAGGAGACGAGTCCGTTGCCCCCGAGCAGGAGGCAGCCGCCGATGAGGGTGTTGTCGCGCAGCTGGCGCAGCGTGATGTGCAGGGGGCCGCGGGTGAGGCGCAGGTAGGCGAGCAGGAGGCCGCCGGCGACGGCGAAACGCAGGCTGGCCATGAGGAAGGGGGGCAGGGTCTCGACGGCGATGCGGATGCCCAGGTAGGTGCTGCCCCAGACCAGGTAGAGGGTCGCAAAGGCAAGGATCAGGGCGCCCTTGGCGGCCGGGGCCTCAAGCGGGGCGGGGGCTGCCTCGCTCACCTGGCTTTTGTCCGCGTGGGGAGCGGAGTCAGGGGCGTGGGCGGAGCGATGCGGGCCGGGTGAGGACATGGAATGGGAGAGGGCAGCCTGCCCGGGCGTTGGTGCCGGGGCAAGGGTGCTTGCTGTCCATAACGGCCCGTGTGGCAGGCTGTGCCGGGCACGGGCCAGGTGCGGTCAGGTGTTGCGGCGCGGGAGGGAGGCACCGTCGCACCAGGTGCCGTCCACGTTGGTGATACAGTGCGTGGTGGGGATGCCGCGCAGGTTCAGGTCGAGCTTGCCCGAGAGCAGTTCGACGGCGCGTTCGCAGACCTTGTCGCAGTGCTCGAAGACGCCTGCGGTCTGGCCGTCCTGGCGGTGCAGGCAGATGTCGGCAAAGCCGAGGTCGGCTGGGACGGCGAGCCCCAGTTGGCGGAGGGCGGGAAGGAGGGTGGCCTCGTAGCCGATGAGGGCGTCGGGCTTGTGCTGCGCGAGCCAGGGGCCGAGTTGGCGGGTGGTGATATCGTGGCTGGCGTTGTCGGTGGGGGAGTCGAGGAAGAGCAGGGGGATGCGTTCCGCCTCGGGGAGGAATTGTTGCACGCCGAGGAAGCCGGAGGACCAGCACTCGTCGCTGCATTCATCCCAGACCTTGCGCACGGCGAAGCCGATGCGGCGATAGCCGTGGGCGCGTACACGGTGAAAGGCGGTGCGCAGGATGTTGCGCTGGTCGTTGGTGACGATGTCGATGCGTGGCTCGTGGGGGAAGAGGTCGATCTTGACGGCGCAGAAGCGGTCCCAGTCGAGGCCGAGGCGGCGGTCATTCTCATGGCTTTGGGAGGCCACGATGAGGCCCTGGATGCCGCGGGCTTGGAGGATGTCGCTGAGGCGGTGGTCGCGCAGGTGCGGTTCTCCCTGCCAGAAGTGCTCGAGCTGGTAGCCGAGACGCTTGGCGGCGGCCTGGGCGCCCTCGAAGAACTTGAGGTGGGCGACGGCGCCTTTCCAGGCCCAGGGGGAGTCCCAGTTGGTGAGGTAGGCGAGGGTGCGGCCGCCGCCGATGCCGGTGACGCCGCGGCGGTGGGCGACGAGGGCGCGCAGGGCGGGGTCGGGCGTGTAGCCCATCCGGGCGGCGAGTTCCTGGATACGCTGGCGTGTGGCGTCCGGGAGGCTCGGGTGGTTGCGCAGCGCGAGGGAGACGGTGGTGGTGTGCACTCCCGCCTTGGCGGCGATTTGCGCCATCGTCACGCGATGGCCTGAGGGCGGCATGGGGGCGGAATCGGGGGACGGGGGCATGGGGTGATCCCTATTCAGCCGGGCTTCGCCGCCACTATCGAAAGGGAGTCAGTTCTCACTATAGAATGGACGGTTCCTGACACGGCGCGAAAAGCGGCTCAGTGGGAGCGGAGCAATTCGAGCATGCGGCGGTCGAGCTTGTGTCCCTGGAAGGCTTCGTAGGAGACGTCCTTGCGGCCGCTGTCGACGATGCCGAAGCCGCCGCGCAGGTTCCAGAGGGCCCAGCCCCAGCCCGTTTCCCTCCAGAGGGAGAGCAGGTCGGCCATCCAGGCGAGGCAGGTGGCGTGCGGGGTGCCGGGCACGCAGCCCCATTCGCCGACGTGGACGGGGACGCCGCGTTCGACGAGCGGCTTCCAGGGGGCGATGAGTTCGCTTCGGAGCTGGTCGCGATCCCAGCGACGGCCCTTGGCGTCGGTCATGGGCCAGGTGGGGGGCTCGAAGGATTCGAATTCGTCCTTGGGCACCCAGGTGGCCTCGTAATGGCTGACCATCTTGGGCAGGTAGCCGCGGGTGCTTTGCACGATGCCGAGGTCGACGAGGCCGAGCATGGGGGTCTGGCCGATGTTGGCGCCGTCGGCGACGATGAGGCGGCCGGGGCTTTCCTCGCGGATGGCAGCGACGAGGGCGCGGGCGATCTCCTCGTAGCGGGAGAGGTCCTTCATCCAGGGCGGCTCGTTGAAGAGGTCGAAGCTGAGCTGGGTCGAGGGAATGTCGCGGTAGCGGCGGGCGAAGAAACGCCAGTGGTGAAGGGCGGCCTCGAGGGCGCGTTCCATGGAGTCGCGCGGGCTGTCGAAGAGCAGGTGCGGCTCGAGTTCGCGGCGGTTGACGCAGTAGCCGGGGATGCGATGGAAGTTGAGGTTGATGTGGATGCCGTGGCGGCGGCCGAACTCGATTGCCTCATCGACGGGCTTGAGGGCGTCCTCCTCGATGTGCATCCAGTTTTTCGGCGTGGACCAGGCCCAGTAGGACATGGGCAGGCGGGCGAAATCGAAGCCCCAGGAGGCCATCCATTCGAAGTCGCGCTCGACGAAGCGCCGGCCGCGCTGGTCGCCGATGAGTTCGGTGAGGTTGAAGCCGCGCCA
>JAHFTI010000098.1:1664-10442 GCA_023265535.1 Opitutaceae bacterium | reverse complement strand
CAACAGCTCCAATACGCTCCTCGGCACGGTCACCCGCGACGGCGTCAGCAACCGCAACAACGACGGTTCAGCCATTTTCATCGGTTTCACCAGCAACCTGGCCGTCGACTATTACACGGTGCAGCTGAGCGCCTCGACCGCCAGCATCTACGATTTTGCCATCAACACGACGCTGCTGCGCAACCGCGAGTACACTCCGGACCTGCCCCCCGTCACCCCGGTCCCCGAGCCCTCCACCTACGGGCTGCTCGGGGCCGGTGCACTAGCCGGCCTCGCTTTCCTGCGTCGCCGCCGTCAGGCCTGATTCACCACACACCACAGACCCTGAAACCGCCCCTTGACCGGGGGCGGTTTTTTTGTGCCTCGATGTCCCGCCCCCCGCCCCGCCGCCTCAGGGATTGACCTCGTACACCTCCACCAGGGCGATGCCCGTGCCGCTCTTGGTGCTGCCCTGGGCGGTGTAGCTGCCGGGCCGCAGCGTCACCAGGATCGCCGCATCCGCAGAACCACGAGCCCAGCTGAAGGCGCGCAGGCTGGTGCCAATGGTGTTGATCTGGTCGCCCGAGGCCGTGTCCGAATCCCAGTCGTCATTCACCGCAAAGGGCACCTCGGTGTTGTTCTGGTTGAAGATCTTCAGGATCGGGTCCGCCGCATAGCCACCCAGCCACTGCTGCAGGGCGGGTCCGGCCACGCGGATGAGGAGGGTCTTGAGGCCCGTGCCCTTGACCACGAAGCCTGCGATGAGCGCATCCTGTCCCGAGCCCATCACGGCACGCGCCGAAAGGTTCACCAGGCGCGGGCCCGTGCTGACATCCTCGTAGAGCTCCACCAGGCCGATGCCCTCCGTGCCCTTGGCTTTCACCACGGCGGTGTAGTCGCCGGGGGACACCTGCCTGAGCAGGGCCGCATCCGCGCTGCCCGAGGCCCAGCTGAACGCCTCGGTCCGGGTGAAACTGGCGTTGAGCGTGCCCTCCCCGCCCGTACCCCAGTCGTCATTTTGCGCGATGGGCGTGGACGTGTCGGCCTGATTGAAAAGATCCATGGTCGGGTCCGCCAGCGTGGGCCTCACGCCGAAGGGTGCCAGCGCGGGACCGGCCGCACGGATGAGCAGGTCCTCGGTGCCACTGCCATTGACCACGAAACCCACCACCGTTGCCTCCGCCCCGGTCTTCACCGTGGTGCGCGCCGAGATGTTGACCAGGCGGGCGGCGGAGTTCGAGGTGAGGGAAATCGCCACCTTCACGGCGGCGGTCTGGGTCTGCAGCGTCTCTGCGCCCTGCGTGACGAGACAGTCATAGGAGCCGGCCTCCTCCGAGGTCGCCGCGGCGAAACTGAGCGTGGAGGCGGTGGCACCCGCGACAGCGCGGGCGACACCCGAGCTGTCGTATTTGCGCCACTGATACGTGAGTCCGGCTCCGCTGGCGGCCATTGAGAGGGAAACACCGGCCCCGGCGGTCACGTTCTGCGCGACGGGCTGCTGCGTGATGGCAAAGGCTGGCGGAGCTGTCACCGAGAGCGTGGCGACATTGCTCAGGTAGGCGGTGACGGAATTGCCCACCACGCAGCAATAGCTGCCTGCGTCGGCAACGGTCGTGCCCTGGATCGAGTAGGTGCTGCCCGTGGCGCCTGCGATGTTCACGCCATTCTTGCGCCACTGGTAGGTCGGCGCCGGCGTGCCGCTGGCACTCACGGTGAAACTGACCGTGGCCCCTGCGTTCACCGACTGGCTGGCGGGGTGGCTCAGCAAGGTGGGCGAGGTGTTGCTCGTGGTGGAGACGACCTTGCTGCCCCAGAGGGCGAGGCCATTGGGCGACAGAACGCTGAAGGTGCGCGCCCAGGCGAGATTGTCCTCATCCCAGTTCTGCGCGAACACGCCCTTGTAGGTGACGCCGTCGAGGACGAGGGTGGCAAAATGGTCCCCCGATATGCTCCAGGTGCCCGCCATCGTGCCGGTGACCGTTCCATCGGCCTTGAGTTCGACAAGCGTGGAGTACTTCACCGCCGAGGTGATGTCCTTGCCGTGATTGATGAACTTGTATTGCCCGACGAGGGATGCGCTGTCGACAGTGGCAATGGCCTCCTTCGCGTAGCGGTGCGGCGCAGCCACGAGCCAGCCGTCCGCATTGAGATGGAGCTGGTAGGTGCGCACCTCGTGCTGTTCGCCGCGCCCGACGAAACGCTCGTGGATGACCAGGATCAGGGTGCCGGTGGCCGGATCACGATGGATCGAGGAGCCGCCCGGCGACAGATAGCCGCGCGACACGCTGCCCGGCTCACCCGTCACATGCACAAACTGGTAGTTGCCCATCAGCTTCACGCCGTGCGGGGCGATGTTGGGGTTGTCAAAGAGGGTGCCCGGACGCCCCATGACGGTCACCATGTCGGTGCCGGCGGAATCTAGGAAGGGGCCGTTGGGACTGCGGGAGCGCGAGACGCGGATGTTGTAACCACCCGCAGCATCGAGACCGCCATAGGTCACGAACAGGTAATAGTAGTCGCTCTCCGGATGATAGAAGATGCAGGGGCCTTCGATGGTGGAGTGGTTGCCGCCCATGAGTTTCTTGCCATAGGCTTGGTTGGGCTTGGGCAGGCCGGTCGTGGCGTCCATCTCCAGGATGAAGATGCCGCCGGAATAGGAGCCATAGACCATCCAAAGGCCGCCGCTCTTGTCCCAGAACACGCAGGGATCCACAACGTTGGGATGAATGGTGGCGTCGTAGACCTTGCCGTCCGGGCTGGGAAGCCCCCACATGCCCGACTTCAGGAGGAGGCCCTGGTTGACGTAAGGCCCCGTGACACTGTTGGCAATGGCCAGGCCAAGACCGCTGCGGGGTGAATCGCCCTTGCAGGCGCAATAGTAGTAATAAAAGCGGCCGTCGCCCAACTTGATCACCTCAGGAGCCCAGAGGGTGGTGGTCTGGGCCCAGGCAAGGACCTCGCTGAGCTCCGTGAAGGGGCTTGGGATGAGTGGGTTGCCATTCGCCACGGAGGAGGAGATCTGGGTCCAGTTCATCAGGTCGGGAGAACTGGCGGAGGCCAGGTGGGAGCCAAAGACATAGAAATTGCTCCCGTCCTTGATGACACCGGGATCGTGGACCGCAGCGGTCACGCTCCAGGTGGGATTCGGGGCAGCCAGAAGGGCGCCGCCAATCGTGCAGGCAAAGGCTGCAAAAAGGCCTCGGAAACGGGGGATGAGGGAAATGCGGGACATGGGGAAGGGTGCAGTGGACGGGGGTCGGACCCTGCCAATGGGGGGGCACGGTCATTCCTATATGCGCCAAATCCCCACAAAAACTGACAGCCGCACGAAATATTCCCGACCCGCGACCTTGCCTCGGTGCTCCGCCCGGGCCCCGCCGCAGGCCAGCCGACTCAATTTCCTCGATTCCCGCACCCAAGCCTGAATCCTCTGCCAAGTCGTACCACCACCTACGGCCCGCTCTTTTCTGCCGCAGCAGCGGCACCCTCCGTGGCTGCGACAGCAGCGAAGGAGGGCGACATCCGACCCTCGCTCCTCCCCCCTCCCTCACCACCGTGGAAAACGCCTCGCTCACACCGCTTCCCGGCCACCTCTATGTGGTGGCCACCCCGATCGGCAACCTGGCCGACCTCACCGAGCGCGCACGCACCCTGCTGGGCAGGGTGGACTGTATCGCCTGCGAGGATACACGCACCACCGGCTCGATGCTGACGCGCCTGGGCCTGCACCGCGAGCTGATCCCCTATCACGACCACAACGAGACCGGCGCCTCCGAGCGCATCACCGCCCTGCTCGCCTCGGGCCGCTCGGTCGCCGTGGTGTCCGACGCCGGCACGCCCGCGATCAGCGACCCGGGTTTCCGCATCGTGCGCGCCTGCCGCCGCCAGGGCCTGCCCGTCGTCCCCGTCCCCGGCCCCAGCGCCCTCATCTCCGCCCTCTGCGCCGCCGGCCTGCCCACCAACGGCTTCCTCTACGCGGGATTCCTGCCGCCCAAGACCTCCGCGCGCCGCGCCTTCCTCACGAAGTATCAGGATTTCGAATACACCCTCGCCCTCTACGAGAGCTGCCACCGCATCGTCGCCTTCTCGGAGGAGATCCTCGAGCTGCTCGGCCCCGGCCGGGTCGTCTGCATCGCGCGCGAGATAACCAAGCTCCACGAGACCTTCCTGGTGGGCGCCGCCGCCGATGTCTGCGCGCGCCTCGCCAAGGGCTCCGTCAAGGGCGAGTTCGTCGTCCTCATCGCCCCCGCCGACTTCACCCTCTGAGCCCACGCACGCCGGCACGCATGCGGACACACGTCGCCCGCGGCCCCGCGCCCAGGGGGCCTGCCTCATCAGCATGGTCGCACCGCCCCCTCGCCCTTCGCATCACCCTCGCCATTCCCCTCACCTCGTCCTTCGCCTCCCCCAATGAGCTCCTCCCCCATCGCTGTCATCGATGTCGGCAGCAACACCATCAAGATGCTCGTCGCCCGCAAGGGCGCGGACGGCCTGCCCGAAGGCGTGTTCTTCCGCACCTGCGACGCCCGCATCAGCCGCGGCATCAGCAGCGCCTCCCCCACCCTCACCGAGGAGGGCATGCAGGTCGGCCTCGAGGCCATCCGCTCCCTGATCACCGACGCGCGCGCCCACGGGGCGTCCCTCATCAGCATGGTCGCCACCAGCGCGGTGCGCTCCGCGTCCAACGGCCCGGAGTTTTGCGCGCGCATCCTCGCCGCCACGGGCCTCGCGCTGCGCACCCTCAGCGGCGACGAGGAGGCGCGCCTCATCGGACGCGGCCTCGCCTGCGACCCCGCCCTGGCAGCCTTGGGCAACTTCTACGTCTTCGATCTCGGCGGCGGCAGCATGGAATGCCTCGCCTACTCGGGAGGCACGCAGGTCCAGGCCCTCAGCCTCCCGCTGGGCTGCGTCCGCCTGACCGAGCGTTTCATCAGCGATCCCAGCGCCCCCATTCCCGCGGAACAGCTCGAGCTGGTAGCCCGCCACAGCCGCGAGCTGCTCGCAGGAAGCGGCTTTTCCTTCACGCTCCCAAATGCGGGGGCGGTCTTCGCGGGAGGCAGCATGACCACCGCACGGGCCATCGTCGGAGCTGCCTTGGGCAAGTCCCTCAATGAGGCCCCGCTCACGCTGACACTCGCTGAACTGGAGGCGCTGCTCACCCGCCTGGCCGCCCTCTCCCTCGCGGAACGGCGGAGTGCCATCCCGGGCCTGCCCCCGGCGCGCGCCGACGTCTTCCCCGCCGCCCTCGCCACCATGATCGCCTCGGGCCGGGCCGCCGGGGTCTCCTCCTTCAGGCACTCCCTCTACAACCTGCGCCACGGCCTGGCCGCAGAGCTGCTCGAATCACAGCCCGGCTGAGGCCTTGCCCTCCCTTGCGGAGTCGACTAGTCTCCGGTCATGCCGGGACTGGTGGGAACTTTCGTTTGGCGACCTGCGCTGCTCCCCTGCATCCTGGGGCTTTGCAGCTTGCTCTTGTGCAGCTGTGTCTCCGCCCGCCTGGAGGAGGCACGGCTTGGGATGGCTGCGGAGCTTGCCGCACGCCCGGCTGCCTCGCTCCAGGCCTCCTCAGATCTGGAGCTTCCCCATGTCAACCCAAGGGCCTTGGCCTGCGCACTCGGCCCCGACCACAGTGCCCGCCTCCTGATCCTCACGCACGACCGCCAGCTGCGCGGCCTCATCATTGCCGACGGAAGGCTCGTGGAGGACTTCCCACTCCTGGCCGACTGCCGCGAAAACAAGCCGGGACTGGCCATCGGGACGGACGGCACGGCGGTGGCCTGGGCGGGGGAACGCTCCTGGAGGGCAAATCCCGGAACTGCGTGGACCCAACTGCCAACGCTTGAAGGTCTGCTCCGTGTCATCCCGGCGGGGAAACACATTCTCGCCCTCTCACGGACCAAAGGCGCTGAGGCAAACAGCAGGCGGCGCTTCAACCTCTTCGTCATCGGGGGGCCTGGCGCCGCCGCCCCCATCCCTTGGTGGGATCGTCCTGCCAAACTCAGCATCCACAGGCTCAATGACCGGGAATGGAGCCCTGCGGCCCTCGTCAACAGGGACGATCGCCTCGGCTTCGAGCAGGTGCTGGCCTCGCAGTGCGGCCCCGGGGGCGATCTTCAAGTGCTCTTCGAATCGAACCACGCCTTTATCCTGGGCGCCCCGGCCAACGCGCTGCAACTCCTCAAGGTCCCCCTGGACCGCCTGCTCACCGGTCCCGCCATCGCCTTGGAGGCCCCCAGCGTGCCCCTCACGCTCCCCTCCCATTGGGCCTCAGGCCGCCCTCTCGGTGACCCCAAGCTCAGCGCCTCAGCCACGGTCGACCTGTGCATGGCCCGCAGCGATGCCACGACCTTGATCCCCGCCTCCGACACCGTGCTGCAGGTGAAGACACTCCCGAATTTCCCTGCCCGGCTGTGCGCATGGGAGCCTGGTCCTGAAAACAAACCCCTGCTCTGCCCCTTGCTGGTCGACACCATGCCGGTGAACGTCCCAGTTGATCTGATCCCAATCGACCGGGACCATGCAGCCCTGCTCCTTCGACTGGGCCCACGGGAATTCCTGGGGGAAACCCGGGCCGGCCTGGCACTGATCCTGCGCCAGGGTCCCGGACTATGGACGCGCCCCCTGCGTCTGGTCTCCACCCCATTCCCGGAGACAGCCCTTCTGGCATGCGCCCCCGACCGATTCCTTCTGGTCTGGCTCGATGACCAAAAAATCCTCCGCACACGCTGGCTTTTTGTTCAATAAGCGACCTCTTGCTGCGTGCCTGGACTGCCCTTGATACGCTCGGACTGCATTCCCCCAGAACCATTTCCCTGTCCCTCCGTAGGGTTAACAGCATCCATCAACATCGCAATCCCTTACAGAGAATTATTTAATCTTTGCTAATCAAGTAATGATTTACTTCTTGCTTTATTCCTAGTATCACAAAGTATATTTCTCGCTCATGAAGCTCTCCAAGAAAGGTGAATACGCACTCCGGGCCCTCATCGATTTGGCAACCGCTGAGTTGGTGGGCCGTCGGCTCCTGCGTGTCTCCGAAATTGCCCAAAAGGAGAAAATGTCGGTGAAATTCCTGGAGCAGGTCATGCTCCAGCTTCGTGAGGCAGGCTATGTCTCGAGCGAACGCGGCAAGTTTGGCGGCTATCGCCTCGCCCGCCCCGCCGCCCAGATCAGCCTCGGCCAGATCGTGCGTCTTATCGACGGCCCGCTCGCCCCCATCGGCTGCGTCTCGGTGAGCGCCTACGAGCCCTGTTCCTGCCCGGATGAGGCGCATTGCGGCCTGCGTATGGTCATGCTCGATGTGCGCAACGCCATCGCCAACATCCTCGACCGTTACACGCTCGCCAACGTCGTCGAGGTCACCACGCGCAAGATGCGCCGTGACGGCATTCCGCTGCCCTTCACCCCGCCCGAGCCCGGGCAGGAGAAGCCCCCGGTTCGCAAGCAGGGCCCCAGCCTCCTGGATGAAATCATGGGAGAATACACCATATGAAACTCCCCTCCCTGAGTCTTCTCACCGGGCTGGGCCTGCTCCTCGGCCTCGCCTTCGCGCCCCTTTCCGCCTTCGCCGAAAAGACACTCCTGCGTGTCGGCTATTTCCCGAACGTCACCCATGCGCAGGGAGTCATCGGTGCGCACGGCACCCGCGAGGGCAAGGGCTGGTTTGAGCAGCGCCTCGGCCCCGACGTCACCGTGCAATGGTTCGCCTACAACGCCGGCCCCAGTGCCATGGAAGCCATCCTTGCCGGCTCCATCGACCTGACCTACGTCGGCCCGAACCCCGCCCTCAACGCCTACATCCGCTCCAAGGGCCGCGAGATCCGCGTGCTCGCCGGCTCCGCCTTGGGCGGTGCAGCCCTCGTCCTGCGCAAGGACCTCAAGGTCACGGAGCCCGCCCAATTCAAGGGCCTGCGCATCGCCACCCCCCAACTCGGCAACACCCAGGACGTCGCCGCACGCGCCTGGCTGAAAAACAAGGGCTTCACGATCACGCTCACCGGAGGCGATGTCTCCGTCATCCCCACCGCCAATCCCGACCAATTTTCGCTCCTGCAGTCAGGTAAGATCGACGGTGTGTGGACCGTCGAACCCTGGGTCTCGCGTCTCGAGCTGGAGGCCGGCGCCAAGTCCTACCTCGAGCAGCCCGACGCGGTCACCACCATCCTGGTGTCCAGCACCAAGGCCTTGTCCAAGCGCACCGAGCTGGTCGACCGTTTCCTCGCCGCCCACGCCGAGCTCACCGCCTGGATCAACACCCATCCCGAGGAGGCGCGCGCCCAGGTGCGCGCCGGCCTCAGCGCCGAGGTGAAACGCGAGATCTCCGCCACCCTGGTCGCCTCCGCCTGGCGCCGCCTCACCTTCACCGACAAGGTGGCGCGCGAACAATTCGAGTCCCTCGTCAAGGACGCCCAGTCCGTGGGCTTCCTGCGCGACGCCCTCCCACTGGACCGCCTCTTCAGCCGCGAGCCATGACACTCCAGACAGAGCTGCAAAACGAGACACCCTCGAAGCTCTCCGTGCGCGGAGTGTCCAAGCTGTTCCGCGGCCGCGCCCGTGAGGTGCTGGCCCTCGACAAGGTTTCCCTGGACATCTCGGAAGGGGAATTCGTCTGCCTGGTCGGCCCCAGCGGCTGCGGAAAATCCACCCTGCTGAACATGATTGCCGGCCTGGAGCCCATCGACTCCGGCGAGGTCCTCACCGACGGCCAGCGTGTCACCGGCCCCGGCCGCGACCGCATGGTGATGTTCCAGGAGTCCGCACTCTTCCCCTGGCTTGATGTCCTCGGCAACATGCTCTTCG
>JAHFTI010000098.1:0-1654 GCA_023265535.1 Opitutaceae bacterium | reverse complement strand
CCGCTTCTACCTCAAGCTCGTCGGCCTCGAGAAATTCGAGCACGCCTACACCCACGAGCTTTCCGGCGGCATGAAGCAGCGCGTGGCCCTGGCCCGCGCCCTGGCCCCCAACCCGCGCGTGCTGCTCATGGACGAACCCTTCGCCGCCCTCGACGCACTCACCCGCGAACAACTTTACGGCGACCTCCAGCGCATCTGGGCCGAGCGCCGCAAGACCATCGTCTTCGTCACCCACAATGTCCGCGAGGCCGTCTGCCTCGGGGACCGTGTCGTCCTCTTTTCGCCCAACCCGGGCCAGATCCGCGGCGAATACCGCATCGACCTGCCCCGTCCGCGCGACATCAACAGCGTGACCCTCGCGCAACATGCCTCCGAGATCACGGCGGCACTCAAGCGCCATGCGCCCGGCGCAGGAAGGGAGATGTCCGAATGAAACGCTTCCTCAGGGCCTCGCTGTTCTTCGTGGTGCTCATCGTGATCTGGGAGGCGCTTTGCCGCGCCGAGGTCTGGTCACCCGTCCTGGTCCCGTCCCCGCTGCTCGTTGGCGAATACCTCTGGAGCGCGCTGCGCGACGGCTCCCTGGCCAGTTCCGCCTGGGTCACCACCAAGCGCCTCATGCTGGGCTACACCTTCGGCATCCTGCTGGGGCTCCCGCTGGGCCTGCTCACCGCCCGCTTCAAGCTCCTCGCCGACACGCTCGGCCTGGTCTCCCTCGGCCTTCAGACGCTCCCCAGTGTGTGCTGGGTGCCCCTCGCCCTGCTCTGGTTCGGCCAGACAGAAACCGCCATGTTCTTCGTAGTGGTGATGGGCACCCTCTGGTCGATGATCATCGCGACCGAGAACGGCGTGCGCAACATCCCGCCGATCTACGCGCGGGCCGCCCGCACCATGGGCTCCTCCGGTATCCACACTTGGATACACGTGATGCTGCCCGCCTCCCTTCCCTTCGTCGTCTCCGGCATGAAGCAGGGCTGGGCCTTCGCCTGGCGCTCGCTCATGGCCGCCGAGATCTACGTGACCATCCTCAGCGGCTTCGGCCTCGGGCACCTCCTGCATTACGGCCGCGAGCTCAACGCCATGGAACAGGTCATCGGCATCATGCTCGTCATCATCCTCATCGGCCTGCTCGCCGACAAGATCATCTTCTCTCCCTGGGAACGCCTCCTGCACCGCCGCTGGGGCACCGCCCGAAACTAACCCCAGATTCCCCTGCCCCACACAAATCCTCTGATTCGGCCACCCGTCCGCATCCCCCTCCGAAGCTCCGCAGGAGCAAAGGACGGGCCCCCTCAGCACCACACTTTTCTCACCAACTCCAACCACAACCACCATGGCCAAGATCCACAACGACATCACTGAGACAATCGGCAACACGCCCCTCGTCCGCCTCAACCGCACCGCCAAGGCCCACGGCGCAGTGGCCGAAGTGCTGCTCAAGCTCGAGTTCTTCAACCCCCTTTCCAGCGTCAAGGACCGCATCGGCTTCGCGATGATCGACGACGCCCTGAAGTCGGGCAAGATCAACTCCGAGACCACCCTCATCGAGCCGACCTCCGGCAACACCGGCATCGCGCTGGCCTTCGTCGCCGCCGCCAAGGGCCTCAAGCTCATCCTCACCATGCCCGAGACGATGTCCCTGGAGCGCCGCAAGCTG
>JAHFTI010000097.1 GCA_023265535.1 Opitutaceae bacterium | reverse complement strand
TCTCGGCAATCGAGCTCGAGATGGGGCGCTTCGAACGCTCCAAGTTCTTCGAGGCGCAGTACACCGAGGGCGCCGAGGCCGGCCCCCTTTCCTTCCTGCGTTGCGCGGGGGCGCGTTCGCTGCTGGTCGGCGTCGTGCGCGCCGGCGGCCGCAATCTCGGCCTCGTCTGTTTCCAGCTGCGCAGCCGCGCCCACCGTTGGATGAGCGACGAGATCGGCTTCATCTGTCAGGTCGCCGACCAGGTCAGCATGGCCCTGCTCAACCGCGACCGCCGCAAGGCCGAGCAGGCCCTGCAACGCACGCTCGACGAGCTGGCCCGCAGCAACGGCCGCCTCGAGTCCGCCATCCGCCACAGCGCCGATCTCGCCGCGAGGGCCGACCAGGCCAACCTCGCCAAGAGCCAGTTCCTCGCGAACATGAGCCACGAGATCCGCACGCCCATCAACGGCATCCTGGGCATGACGGACATGCTGCTCGACACCCCGCTCAACGACACGCAGGTGCATTACGCGCGCACCGTGCGCACCAGCTGCAACGCCCTGCTCGGCGTCATCAACGACATCCTCGACTTCTCCAAGATCGAGGCCGGCCGCATGGAGATCGAGCAGATCGATTTTCCGCTCTGGAACCTGGTCGACGACCTCGCCGACATGATGGCCCCCAAGGCCGCCGAGAAGGACCTGCAGCTCGTCACGCGGCTCGACCCCGAGCTCCCCAGTCTCATCCACGGCGACCCCACGCGCCTGCGCCAGGTCCTCGTCAACCTCGTAAACAACTCCCTCAAGTTCACGGCGCGCGGCGAGGTGGTCGTCAGCCTGCGCCTCCAGAGTCGCGAGGGGGACGCGGGCGTCCTCGCCGTCTCCGTCAGGGACACCGGCATCGGCGTGGCCCCCGAGCGGCTGCCGCTGCTCTTCAAGCCCTTCACCCAGGCGGACAACTCCCACACGCGCCAGTTTGGCGGCACCGGGCTCGGCCTCGCGATCTGCCGTCAGCTGATCCATCTCATGGGCGGCGAGATCCACGTGCGCAGCGAGCCGGGGCAGGGGGCCGAGTTTTATTTCACCATCCGCGTCGGCCTGCGCAGCGGCCCGCCCCCCTTCCAGGGGCTGCCCGGCCTGCGTGTGCTCGTCGCCAGCGCACATGCCGGCTTCCGCGGCGCGCTCGCGTGCCACCTGCGCCACTGGGGCGCCGAGGTGCTCGAGGCCGCCGATGGCGATCGCGCCCTCACCGTCACGCGCGCGGAGTCCCCCCACCTGCTCCTCGTCGACAGCGACCTGCCCGAGGTCGATGCGGCCGCCATCGCGCGCACGCTCAAGGGGGACCGCTCCTTTTTCTCGCTGCGCATCATCTATTGCTGCCCCTCGAACATGCTGCCCTCCGCCGAGTGGCTGCAACGCCAGGGCTTCAGTCACTGCCTCTCGCGCCCGCTGCGCTACTCCGACCTCAACCGCATCGTCGTCGACGCCCTCACGCGCGGCCTGGTGGTGCCCAAGTCCTCCGCCAAGCCCCGCCGCCCCGTGCAGGCTCACCCGCGCGTGCGCATCCTGCTCGTCGAGGACAATGAGACCAACCGCGAGGTCGCCGTCGGCCTCCTGCTCAAGCTCGGTTTCCCGACGGTGAAGGCGGCGGTCAATGGACTCGAGGCGGTCAACCTGCTCCAGGCCGAGCATTTTGACATCGTCTTCATGGACGTGCAGATGCCCGTCATGGACGGCTACGAGGCCACGCGCCGCATCCGCGACGAGTCCTCCGCCGTACTCGACCACGGGGTGCCCGTCATCGCCATGACCGCCCACGCCATGAAGGGCGACCGCGAGGCTTGCATCGCGCAGGGCATGAGCGACTACATCTCGAAGCCCGTCATGCCCGACGCCCTCCTCAAGGTGCTCAACCTCTGGTGTAGGGATTTGATGGATACAACCCTCTGCGCCCCGCCCGCGGCGGCCGCGCCGGCGACCGGGCCCGCATCCACTGCCTCGGTCCCTGTTGAGGCAACCGCCCCCGCGCCCGCAACGGCCCCCGCAACTGGCGCCGCAGCCGGCTCCCCTCTCTCTCCTGTCGGTTCGGCCGCAACCGCACCCGCTTCGAGCTCCGCCGCCACCCCAGCCGCAGTTCCCCCTGCGACAGCAGCGAAGGAGGGCGACCCCCGTCCTGCCGTATCCGTCTTCAACCGCCAGGGCATGCTTCGCCGCCTCATGAACGATGAGGAGCTCGTGAACACCGTGCTCCGCCGTTTCCTCCAGGACCTGCCCACCATCGGCGAGGAATTCCTCGCGGCCGCACGCGAGGGGGACGCCCCCACGCTCTGCGCCCAGGCCCATCGTCTCAAGGGCACCGCCTCCACGGTGGGCGGCGAACAGCTCGCCGAGATTGCCCTGCGCATGGAGCTCCTCTCGAAGCAGGGCAAGCTCTCCGAGGCGCGCGACCTGCTCCCCGGCGCCACCGCCGCCCTCGAGGCCCTCCGCCGCTCCGTCGAACTCTGCCTGCCCCAGCCCTGACCGCCATCGGCGGATGTCGGATATCGGATATCGGATGTCGGACATCGGTGCTGAAAGGGGCCTTAGGTGTCTGAAATACCCCAACTCCCAGCTCTCCTGACTGCTTTCTCCCCGGACCACAGTGTTCCGACCTCCGACCTCAGTCTTCCGACGTCCGCCCTCCCCCCTCTAATGAGTGCACAGCATCCCTCTGGCGGCCTCACCCCATTCCCCTTGCCCTCCTTCATGCAAAAAATCCCCCCCTTCCTCGTGCTCGGCCTGCTTCTTGGTGCAGCGCCCCTGCAGGCCGCAGGCTCCTCCTCCCAGTCGGCCCTTCCCGCCGCCCCCTCCAACCCCGCCGCCACCCCGCGCACCCGCGCCGTGCTCGCCTTTCTCGGCAGCCTCGAGGCGCGCACCGAGGGGCGTATCCTTTCCGGCCAGTTCACCGGCTTCGCGAGCCAGAATGGCAAGGACCTCCCCGCCAGGATCCATGAGTTGACCGGGCAATGGCCCGCCGTCGTGGGTGTCGACTACGCCGACTTCCACAAGGACGGCAGTGACATCGCCACCCAGGCCGCCAACCGCACCGCGCTCGCCTACTGGCGCGCCGGCGGCCTCGTCACCGTCAGCGCCCACCTCTACAACCCCGCCAACCCCGCCGGCGGCGGCCTGCGCGACAAGGGCGTCGACCTCGACTCCCTGCTCAAGCCCGGAACCGACACCCACAAGCGCTGGCACCGCCAGCTCGACGAGGTCGCCCAGGGCCTCTCCGAACTGCGCGCCGCGGGCGTCGTCGTCCTCTGGCGTCCCTTCCACGAGATGAACGGCGGCTGGTTCTGGTGGGGCGACAAGTCCCCCGAGTCCTTCGTCCGCGTCTGGCGCCACATGCACGACTACTACTCGCGCGTGAAGCAACTCGACAACCTCCTCTGGGTGTACGGCCCCAACCACGGCCCCACCGCCGACCGCTTCTACCCCGGCGACGACGTCGTCGACGTCACCGGCTTCGACGCCTACACCGACCACGTCGACCCCGACCACATCAAGGGCTACGACGCCCTCGCCGCCCGCCCCAAGCCCTTCGGTTTCGCCGAGTTCGGCCCCCACGGCTCCCAGAACCCCCCGGGCGACTTCGACTACCGCCGCTTCCTCGACGGCATGCGCAAGCATTTCCCGCGCAGCACTTACTTCCTCTGTTGGGACGAGAAGTGGAGCCCCGCCAACAACCTCCACGCGCGCGAGCTCTACACCCATCCGGCCATCCTGAACCGCGACGCCCTGCCAAAGGGGCTCGCAGGTGACGCAAAGCACTGAAGGCAACGGGGTCACATCTTTACACTTTACACGCAACCGGGTGCGCCCGGTTGCGTGTAAAGTGTAAAGATGTGACCCCGTTCTGCCCGCTTGATGATGGACATTCGCGGTTGATCGGATTGAGTCCTGCCTCTTTTGTTCGAAACGCCGGACAATCCCTTCAATTTCACCATCACCATGCTCATCCTTCGCGGCGCCTCCGCCCTCTCCGACTTCCGTATCCAGAAGCTTGTGCAGGAACTCGTCTCCGCCGGCGTGCCGGTGCGCGGGCTCCATGCCGAGTTTCTCCACGTGGCCGAGCTGTCCGCAGAGCTGGACGCCACCGAGCGCGGCGTGCTTGAGAAGCTGCTCACCTACGGTCCGCGCCGCGCCGCCCACGCGCCCTCCGGCCTGCTCCAGATCGTCGTCCCGCGCCCCGGCACCATCTCCCCCTGGTCCTCCAAGGCCACCGACATCGCCCACATCTGCGGTCTCTCCAAGATCAAGCGCCTCGAGCGCGGCATCGCCTACCACGTCGAGATCGAGCACGTCACCGAGCCCCAACGCCGCACCCTCGCCGCCAAGCTCCACGACCGCATGACCCAGGCCGTCTTCGGTGACCAGGCCTCCCTCGCCGTCCTCTTCCACCACGAGGCCCCCCGCGCCCTCTCCAGCGTGCCCGTGCTTGCCCAGGGCCGCGCCGCCCTCGAGCAGGCCAACACCCGCCTCGGCCTCGCCCTCGCCGAGGACGAGATCGACTACCTGGTCAAGAGCTTCACCACGCTCGCCCGCGACCCCAACGACATCGAGCTGATGATGTTCGCGCAGGCCAACTCCGAGCATTGCCGCCACAAGATCTTCAACGCCTCCTGGGACATCGACGGTCAGGGACAGGACAAGTCCCTGTTCCAGATGATCAAGAACACCTACCAGCTGCACAGCGAGGGCATCCTCTCCGCCTACAAGGACAACGCCGCCGTCATGGTCGGCTCCAAGGGCGGGCGCTTCTACGCCGACCCGAAGTCCGGCGAATACGCCCCCCACACCGAGGACATCCACATCCTCATGAAGGTGGAGACGCACAACCACCCCACCGCCATCTCCCCCTTCCCGGGCGCCGCCACCGGCTCCGGCGGCGAGATCCGCGACGAGGGCGCCACCGGCGTCGGCAGCAAGCCCAAGGCCGGCCTCACCGGCTTCACGGTATCCAATCTCCGGATACCCGGCGCCGTCCAGCCCTGGGAGAAGGACAACGGCAAGCCCGGCCGCATCGTCTCCGCCCTCGACATCATGATCGACGGCCCGCTCGGCGGCGCCGCCTTCAACAACGAGTTCGGCCGCCCCAACATCCTCGGCTACTTCCGCACCTACGAGGCCGAGGTCCCCGCCGCGGGCGGCGGCACCGAGCTGCGCGGCTACCACAAGCCCATCATGCTCGCCGGCGGCCTGGGCAACATCAAGGAGGCCCACGTCAAGAAGGGCCAGATGAAGCCGGGCGACAAGCTGATCGTCCTGGGCGGGCCCGCCATGCTCATCGGTCTGGGCGGCGGCGCCGCCAGCTCCATGGCCAGCGGCTCCGGCAACGAGGACCTCGATTTCGCCAGCGTGCAGCGCGACAACCCCGAGATGGAGCGCCGCTGCCAGGAGGTCATCGACCGCTGCTGGGCCCTCGGCGACGAGAACCCCATCTGCTTCATCCACGATGTCGGCGCCGGCGGTCTCTCCAACGCCCTTCCCGAGCTGGTCAATGACGGCGGCCTGGGCGGCCGCTTCAACCTGCGCGCCATCCCCAACGATGAGCCAGGCATGAGCCCCCTCGAGATCTGGTGCAACGAGGCCCAGGAGCGCTACGTCATGGCCGTGCCCGCCGCCAAGCTCCCCGTCTTCGAGGAGCTGTGCCGCCGCGAGCGTTGCCCCTACGCCGTCGTCGGCGAGGCCACCGCCGAGCGCCGTCTCGTTCTCGAGGACCCGCTCTTCGGCAACAAGCCCATCGACCTCCCCCTCGAGGTCCTCCTCGGCAAGCCGCCGCGCATGCACCGCAGCGACAAGCGCCAGCAGCGCCCGCTTTCCCCGCTCGACCTGAAGGGCGCCGCCCTCTCCGAGGCCGTCCGCCGCGTGCTCTCGAATCCCACCGTCGCCGACAAGACCTTCCTGATCTCCATCGGTGACCGCACCGTGACCGGCATGATCTCGCGCGACCAGATGGTCGGTCCCTGGCAGGTGCCGGTGGCCGACTGCGCCGTCACCACCGCCGCCTTTGACGTCTACACGGGCGAGGCGATGTCAATGGGCGAGCGCACCCCGGTGGCCGTCAATGACGCCGCCGCCTCCGCGCGCCTGGCCGTGGGCGAGGCCCTCACCAACCTGGCCGCCGCCCAGCTCGGCGAGCTCGGCCGCGTCAACCTCTCCGCCAACTGGATGGCCGCCCCCGCGATCGCAGGCGACGGCGCCGACCTCTACGACGCCGTGCGCGCCGTCGGCATGGAGCTGTGCCCGCAGCTGGGCATCACCATCCCCGTGGGCAAGGACAGCATGAGCATGAGCACCGTCTGGAAGGACGGCGACGAGCGCAAGCGCATCACCGCGCCGACCTCGCTCATCATCTCCGCCTTCGCGCCCTGCGCCGACGTGCGCCTCACGCTCATCCCGCAGCTCATCCAGGACCCGCACTCGGTGCTGCTCCTGGTCGACCTCGGCCGCGGGCGCAACCGCCTCGGCGGCTCCATCCTCGCGCAGGTCTTCTCGCAGACGGGTTCCGCGCCCGCCGACCTCGACCAGGCCTCCGACCTGAAGGGTTTCTTCAACGCGATCCAGCAGCTCGGCCGCGACCGCCTCCTGCTCGCCTACCACGACCGTTCCGACGGCGGCCTGCTGGCCACGGCGGTGGAGATGGCCTTCGCCGGCCACACCGGCCTCGACCTTTCCCTCGCGCCGCATGCCGACGCCTTCGCCGCGCTCTTCAGCGAGGAGCTGGGCGCCGTGCTCCAGGTGCGCGGCACCGACGCCGACACCGTCGTCTCCGTGCTCCGCGCCCACGGCCTGGGCGACTGCACGCACCGTATCGGTTCCCTGAATACGGACTACGCCTTCCGCGTTTCGCAGGGCGGCCGCCTGCTGCTCGACGAGGACCTGTCCGCCTTGCGCGCCGTGTGGTCCGACACCACGCGCCGCATCGCCTCCCTGCGCGACAATCCCGCCTGCGCCGAGTCCGAGTACCAGCTCAAGCTGCGCCGCGAGGACCCGGGCATCACCCCGAAGGTCACCTTCGACCTGCAGGTCGGACGCGACTTCTCGACCCGCCCGCCGATGGCGATCCTGCGCGAGCAGGGTGTCAATGGCGAGGTGGAGATGGCGGCGGCCTTCCACCGCGCCGGCTTCCGCACGGTCGACGTGCACATGACCGACGTGCTTTCGGGCCGCGTCAGCCTGCGCGATTTCCGCGGCCTCGTGGCCTGCGGCGGCTTCAGCTACGGCGACGTGCTGGGGGCGGGCGAGGGCTGGGCGAAGAGCGTGCTCTTCAACGAGCGTGCGCGCGCCGAGTTCAAGGCCTTCTTTGAGCGCCCCGACACCTTCTCGCTCGGCGTGTGCAACGGCTGCCAGATGATGAGCAACCTGCACTCGCTGATCCCGGGTGCCGAGCTGTGGCCCCGCTTCGTGCAGAACCAGAGCGAGCGCTTCGAGTCGCGCTTCGTGTCGCTGCGCATCGAGAAGAGCCCCAGCATCCTTTACGCGGGCATGGAGGGTTCCGTGATTCCCGTGGCCGTGTCGCACGGCGAGGGCTTCGCGGAGTTCAGCGATGCCGCCGCGGCGCTTGCCTTCAGCGAGAGCGGGTTGGTGGGTGCGCGTTTCGTGGACAACCACCACCAGGTGACGGGCGCCTATCCCCTCAATCCCAACGGCTCGCCCCACGGCATCACGGGCATCACGACGCGCGATGGCCGCGTGACGCTGATGATGCCGCATCCCGAGCGTGTGTTCCGCACGGTGACCAACAGCTGGCATCCCGAGAACTGGGGCGAGGACGGCCCCTGGATGCGCATGTTCCGCAACGCCCGCGCCTGGGTGGGCTAGGCCGCGACCGCCTCGCGCAGCGTGCTGGCTGCCACGGGTTTCCCGAGGATGGTCAGCACGCCGAGGCGGCGCAGTTCCTCGCTCTCCGTTTCGCCCACGCGGCCGCTCATCACGATGATGCGGCCGGGTGTATTGGCGTCGCGGATACGGCGGATCAGGTCGAGGCCGTTGAGGCGCGGCATGTTCATGTCGAGCACGAGCACGTCGCGCGGCGTGGCGCCGGGGGCTGAGAGTGTTTCCCAGGCCTCCTGGCCGTCGCGGCAGCGGATGACCTCGTGGCCGGCGCGTTCGAGCAGGCGTTGCACCACGCGGGCGACGGCGTCCTCGTCCTCGGCGAGGAGGACGCGGCGGCGTTGCGGGGTGGGGTCGGGCTTGGGTGTGGAAGGGGCGGGGGCGGGCGCGCCGGCCTCGGCTGGGGCGGGGGCGTTGCCCTGGGGCGGGACGGGGGCCTCGGACTGGCCGGGGCTCCAGCGCGGGAAGGTGACGCGGAAGCGCGTGTATTCGCCGACGCGCGAGTCGATCTCGATGTGGCCGCCGGCCTCGTTGACGATGTGCCAGGTGGTGGCGAGACCGAGGCCGGTGCCCTTGCCGACCTCCTTGGTGGTGAAGAAGGGTTCGAAGACCCGTTCGATGATCTCGGGTGGGATGCCCATGCCGTTGTCGCGCACGGAGACGGTTTGCCAGCCGAGCAGGGCGCGGCGGCGGGAGGGGCTGCGCAGCGGGAAGGTTTCGGCGGGGTATTCCCCGAAGCAGATGTCGATGGCGGGTTGCCAGTCGGCGGCGGGGCCCTTGGCGAGTTTCTCGTTGAGGGTGTCGCGGGCGTTGATGAGCAGGTTGAAGATGATCTGGTGGAGGTCGGTGCGGTTGAAGAGGAGCGGCGGGAGTTCGCCGGCCTGTTCGCAGTGCAGGACGATGCGGCGGTCGATGGTGTGGCGCAGCAGCTCGATGGCGTTCTGGGTGGCCTCCTGGAGGCGGACGGGGGCGGCCTTTTCGTTGCCCTTGCGGCCGAAGGTGAGCAGGCGGCGGGTGAGTTCGGCGCCGCGGCGGGCGGCTTCCTCGATGGTGTTGAGGTCGGAGGCCAGTGCGGGGTCGTCCCTGCGTTCCTCGTTGAGTTGCGAGGTGGTGGCGATGATGGGGGTGAGCAGGTTGTTGAACTCGTGGGCGACGCCGCCGACCAGTTCGCCGAGGGCGCGTTGGCGGCGGGAGAGGGCGATCTCGTGGTCCATGGCGCGGCGGGCGCTGATGTCGCCGGCGAGGATGCAGAGGCGGCCGATGCCGCGGGCGTCGGGGCCGAGGGAGACCAGGAAGATTTCGAACCAGCGTTTGCTTTCGGGCAGCTGGAATTCCCAGCGGGGCGGGTTGGGTTCGTTGCGCCAGCGGGCGAGGACGGCGTCGAGGAAGGCCTGGGTGTCCTGGGTGAGGCGCAGGTGGGGCAGTTCGACGCCGCAGGAGACGGCGGGGTCGAGGGTGAAGAGGAGGGCTGCCTGGGCGTTGAGGGAGAGGATGTGGGGCGGCTGGCCCGGGGGCAGGTCGAGGATGAGGGTGGCGAGCGGGTGGTTGTCGTGGAGGGCGGCGAGCAGGGCGCGCTGGCGGGTGAGTTCCTCGGCCTGGAGTGCGATGTGGTGGGAGAGGGTGCGTTGGCGCAGGAAGGCGATGAAGGCGAGGAGGGAGGCGAGGGCGAGTACGCCAGCGACGAGGGAGACCAGTTGGATGGGGCTGATGGAGCTGCGCTCGGTGTGGCCGAACCAGCGGTGGTAGATGGTCTCGTATTCGCCGGTGCGGTTGAGGATGGCGAGGCCCTCGTTGAGGCGGGCGAGGAGGAGGTCGTCGCCCTTGCGCACGGCGAAGCAGTAGCGCACGTCGTGGCCCTGGAGCTTGGTGTCGAGGATGCGCAGGTTGGAGAGACTGTCGCGCTTGATGATGGAGGCGACGGTGAGGCGGGAGAGCACGGCGGCGTCGCATTCACCGCGGTTGAGCAGGGTGAGGAACTCGGTGTTGGTTTCGCGGTAGAGCTTGACGGCGCGGGGGGCGCGTTCGGTGAGGAAGTTGTCGCCGACGTTGCCCTTCTGGCCGATGGCGACCCTGCGTCCGTTGAGGTCGTCGGCGGACCTGATGTCCGTGGTGTCCTTGTGGACGACGATGACGGTCTCGGCGCGCAGGTAGGGTGAGGAGAAGCTGGTGTAGGGGCGGCGTGCGGCTGTCTCGCTCCAGGACTGGAGCATGTCGATCTGCCCGCTGCGCAGCCATTCGGGCGCGTTGAAGTTGGTGACGGGGACGCGTTCGAGGGTGAGCCCCATGGTGCGAGCGACAGCGCTCATGAGGTCGACGGAGAAACCCTTGATGTTGCCGTCGCTGTCTCGGTACGAGTACGGGTAGGCGGTCTCGGAGACGCCGACCTTGATGGGCAGGCTGAGGTCGCGCTCGGGCTCGGGCGCGGGGAGTGTCTGGCCCCGCAACGCGACCACCAGGCCTGCGAGCAGCAGGCAGAGGCGGAGGACCGTGGGAAACTCCGAGGGCATGGGGTGGGGAGAGGCGCAGGACAGCCGACTGAGCCGCGCGTATGGTAGCGCGAAGGGCTCGTGCCGCAAGCGCTGATGCAAGCGGATCTTAGTAATAATGATGGGGAG
>JAHFTI010000598.1 GCA_023265535.1 Opitutaceae bacterium | reverse complement strand
GACTTCACGATCAACAGCGACTACCACGAGATCGTCACCTTCCTCGCGCTTGGCGCCATCACCGGCGGCGAGGTCCGCGTGGAAAAGTCCGTCCCCCAGCACTTCGACCTCATCACGCGCGCCTTCGCCAAGCTCGGCGTCACGGTCACACACGACGGCCTCACCGCAATCGTGCGCTGCAACCAGCGCCGCGTCATCGAGACCCCGTTCACCACGAACCTGCTGCCGAAGATCGAGGCCGCCCCCTGGCCGTATTTCTCCGTGGACCTCCTGCCCCTCATGATCGCCCTCTCCACCCGTTGCGAGGGCACCATGCACTTCTGGAACAAGGTTTATGAAAACGGCTTTTCCTGGATCCCCGAACTCGCGAAGTTCGGCGCGCACGCGATGGTCTCCGACCCGCACCGCATGCTGATCTTCGGCAATCGCCCCCTGCACGCCGCCGTCGTCGACTCCCCCTACATCATCCGCGCGGCCGTGGCCCTCACGATGGTCGCCGCCTCCATCCCCGGCCGCAGCGTGGTGCGCAACGCCGAGATCATCCAGCGCGCCCATCCGCGCTTCGTCGAAAACCTCCGCTCCCTCGGCGCCGAACTCGAGTGGAAGTAAAGCACATGCCTCCGAAGAAAAAAGCGGCCCCCGCCCCCCAGCCCCCGATCGAGATCACGCCCCCGGCCACCGGCCTGGGCTTCCTCTCCTCGGCGCTGAACGCCCCCGTCTCCCCCTCCGAGGCGGCGCTGCGCCCCCTTTCCTTCGCCGATTTCGCGGGGCAGCCCAAGTCCGTCGAGCGCCTGCAGGTCATGGTCGGCGCGGCCAAGCGCCGCGGCGAGGCCCTCAACCACGTCCTCCTCTCCGGTCCCCCGGGCCTCGGCAAGACCACCCTCGCCTTCATCCTCGGCGCCGAGCTCGGCCGCAACGTGCGCGTCACCTCCGGCCCCGTCCTCGAGAAGGCCAGCGACCTCGCCGGCCTGCTGACCAACCTCGAGGAGGGCGACATCCTCTTCATCGACGAGATCCACCGCACCCCCAAGACCGTCGAGGAATACCTCTATTCCGCAATGGAGGACTTCCGCCTCGACATCATGATCGACCAGGGCCCGAATGCCCGCTCGGTGCGCCTGAGCCTCCCGCGCTTCACCCTCATCGGCGCCACCACGCGCGCCGGCCTGCTGACCGCCCCCCTGCGCTCCCGCTTCACGCTGCAGACCCGCCTCGACTACTACGACACCGACACGCTCTGCGGCATCGTCACGCGCAGCTGCAAGCTGCTCGAGGTCCCCATCGAGCCCTCCGGCGCCCGCGAGATCGCCGCCCGCTCGCGCGGCACCCCCCGCATCGCCAACAACCTCATCCACTTCGTGCGCGACTACGCCCAGGAGCGCGCCAACGGCCGCATCACCAAGCCCGTCGCCGCCGCCGCCCTTGAGCTGCTCGAGATCGACGCACGCGGCCTCGACGAGATGGACAAGCGCGTCCTGCGCATCATGGCCGACAACTACCGCGGCGGCCCTGTCGGCATCGGCACCATCGCCATCGCCGTCGGCGAGGAGGCGGAAACCCTCGAGGAAGTGCACGAGCCCTTCCTGATCCAGGAGGGCTACATCCAACGCACGCCACAGGGCCGCGCGCTCACCGCCAAGGGCTACGAGGCCATCGGCCAGCTGCCTCCCAGCGGCACGCAGGCCACGCTCCTCTGAGGCCCTGCCGCACGGAAAAGGTCAGGAGCTCGTGCCAGCGGCTCCCTTGTCCGGACTGTCGACGTCCTGTTTTTCCAGATCGTTCATCATGCGCTTGCTGCAGTCCGCGCACATGCAATGCGTGAGCGCCTGGTGCTGTTCGGCAAAGTAATCGTCCACCTCACGCCAATACCCGTCGTCGGTGCGGATCTTTTTGCACCAGGCACACACCGGCAGCAGCTTGCTCACGCGATGGAACTCCGAGTCCTGGCGCGCCTTCAGCTCCCGCTGCGCCTCTATGCTTTCAGTCACATCGATGCAGCTTCCCACATAGCCCAGGAAGGACAGGTCCTCGCCAAAGAGCGGCACGCCCCTGTCAAAGAGCCAGCGGTACTCCCCGTCATGGCGCTGGAGGCGATAGTGCATCTCAAAGACCTCATGCTTGTGAAAGGCCTCCAGGTAGATGCGTACACAGTTGGCAACGTCGTCGGGATGCACTCCATCAACCCAGCCATTGCCGAACTCCTGCTCCAGGGTGCGCCCCCTGAAGGCCAGCCAGCGCTCGTTGAAATAATCGCACAGGGTGTCTGTGCGCGCACGCCAGATCAGGATGGGGGCCTGCTCGACCAACTCACGGTATTCGCTGGGACTTAGCATGGGGAAAGAGGCTGAGGGCTGCCGGACCTCGGAAAGTCAAACCACCCCGGCTTCCTCACATCAACATTGAACATGAGGGAATTACACCCATCGCCCCCCCATGTTTATGCCCGGGCGGGAAGCGCTAGCACAGCAGGCCGCGGAAGTCGTTGAACTCCGCATTCAGCCCGCCCTCGACACCCTTGCAGATCACGCTCACGGCATCATGGGAGTGCAGCGACTCGAAGTGCACGCACACCGCCTGGAAATCGGCGATGCGCGTGTCGGCATCCAGCTCGCGATGCAGCAGCCGCGCCGCATCCTCCACGAACTTGAGCTCGGCGCCATTGAGCTCGGCGAAGGCCTGCTCGTCCTCACGCTTGACCATGACCTGGGTCTCGGTGCGCAGCGCGCGCAGGCAATGCAGCTGCATGTCCTCCACGCTCAGGCGGGCCCCCTTGGCGAGCTCCACACGCACATGGGCGCGGCTCCGCTGGCTGTGCGGCACCGCGAAGACGCC
>JAHFTI010000096.1 GCA_023265535.1 Opitutaceae bacterium | reverse complement strand
CATCCTCTCGCCCAGGCTGGCCTCCGAGTATGCCTACATGCTCTGGCCCCTGAGGAATGCCCAGGCCCTCAACTCCGGCAAACCCGTCAAGCCGGAGGACCTGGGAGCCCGCGCTGTCGACGCACACACCCTGGAGCTCACCCTCGAGGCCCCCTGCCCCTGGCTGCTCACCCTGGTGTCGAACCAGGCCTGGTTCCCGGTGCGCCGCGCGACACTCGAGAAGTTTGGCGCCTGGGATGAGCGTGGCACCCGCTGGACCCGCCCCGAGAACCTGGTCGGCAACGGCCCCTTCCGCCTGCTCGAATGGTCGCCCCAGTCCCGCGTCGTCGTGGAGGCCAATCCCCACTACTGGGACAAGTCACGCTCCGCGCTGCGCCGCGTGGTCTTCCTTCCCAACGAGTCGCTGGCCACCGACGAGCGCAACTTCCGCAGCGGCCAGGTGCACGCCACCTACGACCTGGCCCCGGAGAAGATCGAAACCTACCGCCGCAAGGACCCCGAACGCCTCCGCATCGACCCCTTCTACGAGACCTTCTTCCTGCGCCTCAACGTGGCCAGGCCGCCCCTCAATGACGTGCGTGTGCGCCGCGCACTCGCCCTCGCCATCGACCGCGCCGCGCTCTGCGGCAGCGTGCTCCACGGCAGCCGCACGCCCGCCACCGTCTTCACCCCGCCGGGAGGCGGCTATGTATCCAAGTACAAACTACAGGAGGACGCCGCACTGGCCCGCAGCCTGCTCGCCGAGGCGGGCTTTCCGGGCGGCAAGGGCTTCCCCCCGCCTGGAGGTGGAGCTCAAGAACGACGACATCCACCGCGCCCTCCTGGAGGCAGTCCAGCAGATGTGGCGCAAGGAGCTCGGCATAGACTGCTCGCTCGCCCCCCTCGAGCAGAAGACCTGGCTGGCGAACCAGGCTGCCACCAGCTACCAGGTGAGCAGCTCCCGCTGGATCGGCGATTACCTGGACGCAAACACCTTCCTGGACCTCTGGCTGGGTGCGGGCGGCAAGAACCAGACCAACTGGGCCGACCCCCTCTACGACCGCCTCGTCACCCAGGCGGCCACGACCGCCGACACGGCCGCGCGGCAGGCACTGCAGCAGCAGGCGGAGGAACGGCTGCTCACCGAGCTGCCCGTGATCCCGATCTTCCACGGGACACGGGTGTACCTGCTTCATCCGGACCTGCGCAACTGGCCCCCCTCACTGCTGGGCCTCAGGCGCTACCAGCATGTGAGGCTCGAGGCTCACCAGCCGTAGCTGGTCTTGAGCGTGTCGTACTCGGTCTTGGTCAGGGAGCGGTACTCGGTGCGCTTGAAACTCATGACCTTCGGGGTGCCGGGAGGGAAACGCCCCGACTTGAACAGCGAGTTGAACCCCCAGTTACGGTTCGGGGGGCTGTAGTAGCCGGTGCCCCAGGATTCGGTGGCGATGCGCGTCTCAAAGAGCGCCACCAGTGAACCGCGGATCCACACGCCCTTGCCGGACCAGTCCTCGAGGAAACGGGGGAAGTTGTGGGCGCCGCCCGAGCTGCGGGCGTTGCCGTTCTTGTCCGTGGGCGTGATGCCCATGAGCATGGCGGCGGAGATCTCCACCGCTCCGCTGGCAGCGGGCCTGCCGCTCGAATAGTTGGTGAAGGAATCCTTGTCCACGAAACCGGGCGAAAGGATCGTGATGGCATCGGAGACAAGCGCGGCGGGAGTCTCGTTGGTCTCGGCCTTCACGGCGCTGCTGAGATTCGGGTCGGTGCTCGTGTTGATGGTGCCGTCGGCATTGTAATGGCCTTTCACATACAGCGGCACATTGGTGGCGACAGTCAGGCCCTCGTTGGCGGTGCCATAGGAGGGAATGCTGCTGCCGTTGAGCAGGCGCACACCGGCCAGGTTCGTCGCGGCGACCGTGGCGGCGGTCGTGGCTCCATTGACATCCGTGGTCGGACCTCCGACCACCTCGACGTACACGATGCCGGTCCAATCGCCCGGCTCGAGTCCGGAGATCGCCTTGGTGCTGTCGCGCGAGGCCGCCGGCTTGGCCATCTCGGTGACGGCTGTCTTCAGCTTGGCCACATCGATGTCGACCAGGCTGATGCCGCGGGCGATATTCTTGTTGAAGGTGGCGTCGGCGGTGGCGTCGCCGCGACGGGCGTCATACATGCCGCCAGTGACCTCCTTGGTGGTGGAGTTGTAGGAGTAGGCGTTCCACTTGACCAGGCCGGTCGGGAAGGCACCCAGGGTCTTGGTGGGCGTGGTGGAATTCTTGGAGCGGGAGGTGGCGGTGATGACCCCGGTCGTGGGGTTCACCTTGATGTAGATGCCCGCGTCATTGGCGTACTTGGTCTTCTCGACCTCGAACCTCTGCTGGTAGTCGCTGGCACTCGTGTCGGTGGGCCAGTTCGAGGGCTCGATGATCTGGCGGCCCGAGTTGACGGAGTTGTCGCCGGTCCCGGTGTCGGTATCCTCGTGATAGGCGCCGATCGCGGGGGGATCATAGGGCATGACGCCGTGTTCGGCGGTGAGCACCTTCCCACCCCAGCGGCCGCTGGCGTAGGGACCGAAGGCGGGATCACTCTTGTTGGTGGCGAAGGGAGCAAAGGCGGTCGAGGTCCAGTCGACGGAGGACAGGCTCTGGTTACCGACATAGGGCATGCGTCCCATCATGCTGTCCATCCATTTGCCGGTGCTGCTCTCATACATGGAGACGAGGGTGCCGGAGGCCGACATGAACTTGACAGGGGAACTGGCGCCGAGGCTCTCGCCGCTGGTGCCCTGCGCGGTGGCCTTGTTGGATTTCCAGGCGTGGTAGATGTTGCCCGTGACCGTGACGGAGTCCTCAAAGTTGGTCGAGTTGCCCTGGCTGCTCACGAACATGTTTCCATTCACATGGACGGGGCCGAGGATGTGCATCTCGGGGCCGGGGAAGAGCTCCATGTCCATGTTGTAGAAGATGGCATGGGCGAACAGCGGCACGGCACGCACCGCGAGCCGCTGGAGGGCGTAGGAAGTGATGGGTGCGCCGACGCCGTCGCCATCAACCGTGGCCCTGGCGAGGATGGGCACATCGCGCCGCAGGACCCACTTGCCGATGTTGGGGTCGCGCTGGTTGGCGGGATCGCTGGGATCCACGTAATACATGCTGCCGGAACCGGTGACCACCGTGGTGACCGTGCCGGCCTTCAGTTCGAGCGAGGCCGTCTGCACATTGCCGCCGGTCCAAAAGGTGCTGGAGGGGAGCACGATCGAGTCTGTGCCCGAGGCACCCAGGGTGATGTTGCTGCGCGCCGAGAACTTCTGGCGGATCTGGGCCACGCCGTATTCGGTGAGGGCCTCCGCGGCGAGACGCGACTCCTGCAGGCGCTCGGTGCGGTGGTTGAGACGACGCTCCGAGACCACGTAGGCTATGATGCTGCCGGCGAGCAGGCAGAGCACCACGCCGAAGATCATGACGATGACAAGAGCCGATCCCTTGGCGCGGAGTGAGGGGACAGTTTTCATGTGGATCCTGGGTTCAGCTGCGACGGACGACGGTGAAATGGATGCTGTTGGCGGCCTTCTTCATGAGGTTGCCGGGATTCCTGAGCTGTGCGAACACCATGACACCGGTGCCATTGTTGCCGAAGTCGCGGAACACCTTGTCCCCCGGATTGAGCCCGACGCAGTCGGGATACTCAAGGGGGTGGGAACTGCTGTTCATGGTGGCCGCGGCCGGGATGAGGGTCAGCACATCGGTGTTGGAATCCACGTTGGTGCTCACCGTGAAGCTGCGGATGGGAGACTTGGCGCCGTCGTTGCCCTGGTAATAGCCGACCAGGCGCGTGATGTTGTTGGTGCCATCCGACTGCAGCGTCTCGTAGATGCAGAGGACGAAGTTGCCCGAGGTGTTGCCGTTGATGTCAACGTACGCGGTCCTGTCATTGAAAGCTGAATACACGCGGATCTGGTTGCAGTAGGTCACCGTGCTGCTCATGTCGTTCATGAAATTCCGGTAGTCCCGGTTCACGAAACTGCGGCCCAGGTCATAGGAGTAGGTGTTGAGGCCGTAGAGGTAGCTGCCAAGGGCTCCCACGATGACCAACACAAGGATGGCGGAGGCGATGAGGACCTCCACCAGGGTGAAACCCCGGCGGGCGGAGTGGGCGGGGAGACCGCCCAAGGTGCGCTTTTTCATGGAGGAGGGGGGGTCAGAAAGTGGGGGCGGAGGAGCGAATGTTGCGCACCACGCCAACGTGCCAGCGATCACGCGCGCCATCGCGGAAACGCCAGTGGTAGATGATCGTGATCGCGCGCACCTGAGTGGCGTCGACGGCGACCACGCTGGCATCCTGGACCCAGAGCCAGATCTTGATCTCCAGGTCGTCGTTGGCGTAGCCCGGGGTGTTGTTGATGTCGACGAAGACATCCGCCTCGCGCACGCCCGACGGGGCGGCGGCACCCGGGACAAGGGCGGTCAGGTCGGGCAGGCTGCAGACGGAGACGAGAAGGTTGGTGGAGGTGTTGCCATTGAAGATGACAGGCACACTCCGGTTGGCATCGTTGATCGCCGCAGAAACGCCTGTGCCCTGGAACAGGTTGTTGGATCCGTCGGTGTAGGGCAGGTTGTTGAAGCCCACCCCTCGAATGATCTGCTCCATGGCCGCACGCACATTGGCATAGGCGGCATTGCCGCAGATGTTTTCCTGCGCCGTGCGATGGGCGAAGGTGAGCGCGGAGAAGACGCCCACCATGAGGATGAGCAGCACCACAAGTGCGACCAGCACCTCCACCAAGGTAAGTGCGCTTAGGCGGTGCCTCTTTTTTGCGGCCGGTTTCATGATACGAAGGGAGGGGTTAGCCCAGCTGGGGAGTGCAGATTCGGGGTAGCGGAGCAATTCCTGCGGGACTAGGCCACTATGTACTAGGCCTGCCGCTGACCAAGTCAAATACAGGGGGCGAGGCAACGCTACAGCAGATATTTACGATTCTATAGCATCCGGGAGGGGCGGGACCTCGCGAGACGACTGGACGACACTCGAGTCCGGGGACACAAGTGGGGGCATGCGCCCGCACGGGCAAAAAAAAGGCCGCCCCGGTGAAGGAGGCGGCCTTTAAAGGATTTCAAGGGCAATTACTTGCGCTCATTCATGGGCACGAAATTGCGCTGGACGGCGCCGGTGTAGACCTGACGGGGGCGATAGATGCGGCCCTTCGGGTTGACAGCGGTTTCCTTCCAGTTGGCGATCCAGCCCGGCATGCGGCCGATGGCGAACATGACGGTGAACATGTTCTCCGGGATGCCCAGGGCGCGCATGATGAGACCGGAATAGAAGTCGACATTGGGGTACAGGCGGCGGCTGACGAAGTAATCGTCCTTCAGGGCGGCCTGCTCCAGGCGCATGGCGATGTCGAGAAGCGGGTCGTCGGTGATCTTGAGCTTGGCCAGGGCGGTCTCGAAGCTCTTCTTGATGATCTTCGCGCGGGGATCGTAGTTCTTGTACACGCGATGGCCGAAGCCCATCAGGCGCTTGTCGGCGCGGCCGGCCTTGGCTGCCTCGATGAACTTGGTGCCGTCGTCACCCTCGGCGTGAATGCTCTTGAGCATCTCGATCACGGCCATGTTGGCGCCGCCGTGCAGGGGACCCCAGAGGGCCGAGACGCCTGCGGACACGGAGCTGAAAAGATTGGCGCCCGAGGAGGCGACCATGCGCACGGTCGAGGTGGAGCAGTTCTGCTCGTGGTCGGCGTGAAGCAGGAGGAACAGGTTCAACGCAGCAGACACCTCGGGAATCGCCATGTACGGCTCGTACTGCGTCGAGAACATCATGTGCAGGAAGTTCTCGCAGTAGGGCAGGTCGCGGCGCGGGTAGATGAATGGAAGGCCGCGGCTGGCGCGATAGGTGCAGGCGGCGAGGGTGCGGACCTTGGAGATGATGAGCGCGGCGGTCTGGTAATAGTTCTCCAGGTCGCGGGCGTGGTCATTCGAGGCGAGGTGCGGGTGATAGCAGCCCAGCGAGTTGAGCATCGACGACAGGATCGCCATCGGATGCGCGTCGCGCGGGAAGCCCTCGAAGAAATGCTCCATCGCCGAATGGATGGGGGCGTTCTCGGTGAGCATCGCCGAGAACTGCTTGCGCTGGGCCAGGGTCGGCAGTTCGCCATTGATGACGAGGTATGCCGTCTCGACAAAGTTGGAATTCTCGGCGAGCTGCTCGATGGGATATCCCCGATAACGCAGGATGCCCTGATCACCATCAATGAAGGTGATGTTGCTCAGGCAGGAACCCGTGTTGCCGTAGCCATCGTCGAAGGTGATGAAGCCCGTTTTATCACGCAAGCCGCGGACATCTATGGCCTTCTCACTTTCAGTACCGACAATTACTGGCAGGGTAAACTCTTTATCATCCAACTTCAGGAGCGCAGTGGGGGACATGCGCAAAACGAAACATAGAATGCTGCGTATGTAAAACCCAGTATGTCCAATTCCGGAGTGTAAAGCAGAGGATTAATACGGACTAATGGCTGGGTAACATATGAAGAGGCCAAGAGTAATGCCTCACCCTCTCAGACTCTTTCCTGGAACCCGCAACTCAGGCAAGGCGGCCGGCGGCCACCTCGACAAAGTTCTTATAGATGCGCAGTCCCTTTGACTGGCTCTTCTCGGGATGAAACTGGGTTGCAAAGACCCTGCCGCGCGCGATGGCGGCGGTGAACTGGCCACCGTAGTCGCATTCGGCGAGGACGAGGGAGGCGTCGGAGGGCACGCAATGGAAGCTGTGCACAAAATAGAAGGACTCGCCGTCGTTGGCCAAGCCAGCGGCCAGCGGTGAACGGGGCTGCGTGAAACGCACCGTGTTCCAGCCCATGTGGGGAATCTTGAACTCGGGGGGGCGCACAAAACGCACCACGCGACCCGGGAAGAGGCCAAGGCCGGCGACGTTGCCCTCCTCGGAATGCTCAAAGAGGGCCTGCATGCCCAGGCACACGCCCAGGAAGGGCTTGTCGGCGGCAATCCAGGAACGCACGGCACCATCGATGCCGCTGGCGCGCAGCGAGGCCACGCAGTCGCGCAGCGCACCCACGCCCGGGAGGACCAGCCCCTCGGCACCCTCGGCCTGCTCGGGACGGGTGATCACGCGCACGGTGCCACCGACGGCCTCGAGGGCCTTGGTGACGCTGCGCAGGTTGCAGATGCCGCTGTCGATGACGGCAATGAGAGGGGAGCGGTCGGCCATGGGATGCGCGGATGCTGCGGGAGTCGGGCGGCGGAGGGCGGCGGAAGGCGGCGGAATGCGGAGGGCCGGGTCGGCCTCAGAGCTTGCCCTCGGTGCTGGGAAGGGCGCCGGCGGTGCGCTCGTCGACGAGCGTGGCGGCGTCGAGGGCGCGGGCCAGGGCCTTGAAGATGGCCTCGGCGACGTGGTGCGGCTCCTCGCCGTACTCGAGCTTCACGTGCAGGTTGCAGGCGAGGGCGTTGCTGAAGGCGCGGCAGAACTCCTTGACCAAAATCAGGTTGAAATCGCGCACATACATGGTGGGCGACTCGACATCGTACACGAGGCAGGCGCGGCCGCTGAGGTCGACCACCACGCGGGCCAGGGACTCGTCCATGGGCACGAGGAAGAAGCCGTAGCGCACGATGCCGCGCTTGTCACCGAGGGCCTGTCGGAAGGCCTCGCCGAGCACGATGCCGACGTCCTCGACGGTGTGATGGTAATCCACGGCGACGTCGCCGACGGCCTTGATCTCGAGGTCAAAGAGGCCGTGCTTGGCGAAGAGCGTGAGCATGTGGTCGAAGAAGGGCACGCCGGTGTCGATCTTCGAGGTGCCCTTGCCGTCGACGGTGAGGGTGAGGGCGATGTCGGTCTCCGCGGTTTTGCGGGTGACCGTGGCGGTGCGGATTTGGCTCATGCTGTTTGCCAGGAGTCGATGGTGGAATTGAGGGCTGCCATTTCGGCATCGGTGCCGACGCTGATGCGCAGGAAGGGGGCGGTCAAGGCGTGGCTGGCGAAATAGCGGACGAGCACCTTGTTGGCATAGAGGTGATCGTAGAGCGACTTCGCGACGGCGGGGCCGGCCTCGCCGCGGGCGTTGCGGGGCTCGGTGAAGATGAAGTTGGTCTGCGACGGGTAGGTGAACCAGCCGCGGCGCTGCGTGAGATCGCGCAGGCAGGCGTCGCGCGTGGCGCGGATGCGGGCGATGACCCCGTCGTAGTAGGCGCCGTCCTCGAGGGCGGCGATGCCGGCGACCTGGGAGAGGCGGTTGACGTTGTAGCTGTCGCGCACGCGGTCGAGCAGGTCGATGAGCTCGGGATGGCCGAGGGCGTAGCCGAGGCGGGCGCCGGCGAGGGCGTGGGCCTTCGAGAGGGTGCGCACCACGACGAGGCGCGGGTACTTGGCGAGCAGGGGCACGGCGTTTTCGTCGGCGAAGGGACCGTAGGCCTCGTCGACGACGAGGATGCCCTGGAAGCGGGCGAGCACCTGCTCGAGCTCGGCATTGCTGAAGGCGACGCCCGTGGGGGCGTTGGGGGAGGTGAGGAAAAAGATCTTGGCGGTCGAGGCGGCGATGCGCTCGAGGGGGAGCTTCATCGAGCGATCGAACTCGATCGGGGTGACCTTGCCGTCCTGGATCTCAACGAGAACGGGATAGAGCGAATAGCTCGGGACCGTGTTGCCGAGCTCGGAGTCGCTGGAGACGAAGGCTCGGATGAGAAGGTTGAGGATATCGTCGGAACCGTTGCCGATGCAGACCTGCGCCTCGGTGAGGCCGTGCAGACGGGCGACCACGCGGCGCAGCGGCTGCGAGGTGGGATTCGGATAGAGGCGAAGCGAGGCGCCGTCGGGGCCGGTCTCGGCGCGGATGGCCTCGGCGACGCGCGGACTGGGCGGATAGGGGCACTCGTTGGTGTTCAGTTTCACCCAGCCCTTCTCGGTCGGCTGCAGGCCGGGCGTGTAGGCGTGCAGGCGCGTGACATGGGGAAGGGCAAGGCTGTGGATCTCGGAGTGGGCCATGGCGGTTCGTGAAAGGTGCACTCTCAACTACGGCCCATTGGCTTGGCAAGGGGGGAAAGCGGGTGAAGCTCCTTGCCCCCTCCCCTTCCAGCCTCCATCACACTTGTCCCATGCGCATCCTGATCAGCGGCATCTGTGGTTTTGTGGGCAGCACCCTGGCGCGCGCGCTGCTCGAGCACAGCCCCGGACTTGAACTCCTCGGCCTGGACAACTTCAGCCGCCCCGGGAGCGAGCAGAACCGCGCCCCGCTCAAGCAAATGGGGGTCAGGCTGTTCCACGGTGACCTGCGCAACGCCAGCGACCTCGAGACCCTGCCCGCCGTGGACTGGGTCCTGGATGCGGCGGCGAATCCGAGCGTGCTCGCCGGGGTGGAAGGCAACAGCAGCCCGCGCCAGCTCCTCGAGCACAATCTCCTGGGCACGGTGAACCTGCTGGAATTCTGCAGGCGGCACCGCGCCGGGCTGGTGCTGCTCAGCACCAGCCGCGTGTACAGCATCCCGCCCCTCGCGGCGCTGCCCGTGGAGGTGGTGGACCACGCCTTCCGTCCAGCCCCCGGCGCACCCCTGCCGCCGGGCCTGAGCCAGGCGGGCATCAGCGAGGCCTTCAGCACGCAGGCTCCCGTGTCCCTTTACGGCTCCACCAAGCTGGCCAGCGAGGCGCTCGCCCTCGAGTACGGCGAAAGCTTCGGGCTGCCGGTCTTCATCAACCGCTGCGGCGTGCTGGCGGGCGCCGGCCAGTTCGGCCGCCCCGACCAGGGCATCTTCTCGTACTGGATCCACTCCTGGATCAGCGGGCGCCCGCTGCGCTACCTCGGCTTCGGCGGCAAGGGCCACCAGGTGCGCGACCTCCTCACCCGCGCGACCTCGCCCCGCTGCTGCTGCGGCAGGGCGCCCGCCACGGGCGCGGCCGCGATCCTCGCCGAGATCGCCGCGCACGCCGCCGCCCACCCGGGGTGGCTGGACCTGTCGGCCGCGCACTGAGGCGGGAGGACCGCCCTGCACCGGCACGGCCCGCGCACGGCCCCCTGAAGGTCCCCGGCCCTGCCTGCGCACGCTCCGCCAGCGGCGCGCGGCGTGGGCCGTGAAAAGCGAAAGGCCGCCCCGTGGGGGGGCGGCCTTGTAATCAAAATCCGGATACGCTGGCGCCGCGGATCATTTTCTCTCCGGCAGGCGCACGGCGCGGGCTATTTCTTCTCCGGCAGGCAGGCGCCGCAGTTGTTCACGAAGAAGTCGTTGCCCTTGTCGTCCACCAGGATGAAGGCGGGGAAATCCTCGACCTCGATCTTCCAGATGGCCTCCATGCCCAGCTCCGAGTACTCGACGACCTCGACCTTCTTGATGTTGTCGCGGGCGAGGATGGCGGCGGGGCCGCCGATGGAGCCGAGATAGAAGCCGCCGTGCTTCTTGCAGGCCTTGGTCACCTGCAGGCTGCGGTTGCCCTTGGCGATCATCACCATGGAGCCGCCGAGCGACTGGAAGAGGTCCACGTAGCTGTCCATGCGGCCGGCCGTGGTCGGGCCG
>JAHFTI010000095.1 GCA_023265535.1 Opitutaceae bacterium | reverse complement strand
CTGGGGGCGGCGGGGACGGCCCTCATACCCTCTCCTAAAGAAGCGAGGGTATGCACCGATTATGCACCCCTGATGAGCGCACCCCCGGCGACCCAAGGCATTCTTGTTGTGGATGACGATCCCGTGGCGCTCTTCATCACCCGCTCCCATCTCTCAAAGGCGGGTTTCAGGGTTTCATGCGTCGGGTCGGTCGCGGAAGCCAGAAAAGTCATCGCCGAGGAGGGCTTCGAGAACTACTCCGCGGTCGTTTCCGACTACCGGATGCCCGTCGAGAACGGCCTCGCCATGCTGCAGTACTGCCGTGAGGGCGATCCCACCTTGGGTGTCATCATGGCCACCGCAGAGGGCGAGAAGACGCTCATAGCAAACTCACTGCGCGGCGGCGCAGTCGACTTCCTGGATAAACCCTTTTCCGGGGCCGACCTCATTGCCGCCGTGCGGCGCGCCATAGACCTGACTCAAAGCCAGCGCACCCAAAGCAGCGCCGTCAAGGAGGTCTCCCAGATCGGCCAGTCGCAGCGCATGCTGCTCGGCCAGAGCACCGCCGCCCTGGGCAGCCGCTTCCGCGTCTTCTTCCGGCCCAATGAAAAGGCCGGCGGCGATTTCGTGGCCGCCTTTCCCCTGTCGGAGGAATCCTTTGTAGTCCTTGTCTCGGACGTCTCCGGACACGATCTGCAGGCAGCCTACCGCTCCGCCTACCTCCAGGGCTTCGCCCGGGCCCTGCTCTCGAATGGCACCAGCATCGAGTCCACCTTCGACCAGCTCAACCGCGTGCTCATGACCGAGTGGAACATGGGCGATGAGGAAATCCTTTCCCTGGCCGCCTGCGCGGCCGTCGTGGATAGTGCCACCCAGACACTCAAGGTGCTCAATTGCGGCCTGCCGGCCCCCTACATCATCGATCGCGAAGGCTGGCCCCAAGCCCTCACGAACTCTGTTTCGAGTCCCCTGGGCTGGTTTCAGGACCTGCCTCTGCCCAGCAAGAGGACCTTCACCCACGACCGACTTCTCTTTTGGTCGGATGGACTGGACGACCTTGCCGAACGCATGGGGTGCGACCCCCTGGCCCTAGCCTGCCGCCTCCAGGGAGCCAATGAGGATTTCGGGGAGCTCTTCAACGTATCCAGCGACGACATCATCTGCGTCCAGATTGACCTCGATTCAAAACGCTTCCCCGGCATGGAGGAGGGTATTCCCATCCTCCACCAGAACCTCCCGGGCAGTGACCACGAGTTAATCGATGCCAGACAGGAGTTCATCGAGCGCAGCATCAGCGTGGCCCTCCCCAGGATCCCCGCGCAGGTCCTGCATGATTGCACGATCTGCGCTCGCGAAGCCCTTCTCAACGCCCTCCAACACGGCTGCGGCGGAGCGGGCAACGCCTTCGCCACCCTGCAAATCATCCTTAAACCGCGCAGCCAGAAGCTGGTCGTCAGGATCAGCGACCCCGGTCCTGGCCACCATTTCGACTTCCTTCGTTACGAGGAAATTGCAAACAAGGAACTCATTCCCGCTCATCATGGATTGCTCATGATCCGATACCTCTCTCAGGCACTGGACATCTCCCCCCAGGGCAACGTTCTCACCATGGAATTCTCCCTCAACCCACAGCAATGAGCTCGACCCCATCCAACGTTATCAGCTGCGCCGCAACAGGTGATCTGGTCAGCACAACCTCCAAGGCCTATCGGGAGAAGCTTGAACAGGCCATCACTGCGGCCCCCGCCAACGCCACCTGGACAGTGCTGGAACTTGACCTCCGTGGCGCCCGGTTCATCGATTCGGTCGGAATCAACCTCATCATCCTCATGATCCGCCGCATGAAGGAGCGTTCCTGCTCCGTGCGCGTCCTCATCAGCAGTCCCAACCTGAAGCGAGTTCTCAGCTTCATGCGTGTCGACCAGCACGCCGAAATCATCCTGGCCTGATGTCATTCACTTCCTCGACCCTGGCCGGAGGGGCCCGCCGTCTCGCAGGAAGCCTGGGCGCCTTGGTCAAACGCAGGCACCCTGCTCGCACAGCCGTCCCAGGACCGCACAAATCCCGCGCGTCTCTCTGCGCAGAGGCCCGCGCAGGCCTGCAAGGGGCCATGGGTACATTGGAAACTCTCTTCGCCGGCATCGGGGATGAGCTGGGAACCCTCGACAACCATTGCCAGGACATGCTGCGCAAGTGCGATGAGCTCCAGCAACTCTCCTCGGGCAACCACAAGGGCGACACCCTCATCAAGGAGATCCGCGAGCTTCTCAGCCCTCCGCTCGAGTACATCGATTTTTGCATCGAACGCCAGACACAGCTGCTCGTGCTTCTCCGCCAATGCGAGGACCGCACGCGCGAGATGATCGCCGTCCGTGCCCAGATGGACGACGCCCTTTCGCCGCTTAGCTTCATGACGGTGCTTTTCAAGATCGAGTCGGCCTACCTCCCCGAGGACCTGCGCGACACCTTCATCACCGTCACGCTCGAGGTGGAAAAGCTTCGTGCCCTCGTGTCCGAGACCTTCACCAAGAACACGGAACAGCTCCTCCTGACCCACAAGACACTCTCCTCCGTGCGCGCACACCTGGAGGAGGTCTACGCAAGGCAGGCCGCGGACGTCTCCCACAAGAGGAAGAACATCGAATCGGCCTTCGAATCACTCGATACGCAGCTCGATAAAAACGTCGCGCGCGACAATCGCATGCAGTCCGTCAGCAATGAGCTCGCCATCGAGGTGTCCAAGGTGGTCCTCGGATTGCAGTTTCAGGACATCATCAAGCAGAAGAGCGACCTCATCGTGCAGGCCATCGACGAGGTGGACAGGACGGGGGCCACGACCTCGCCCGCCAAGCTGGACCTGGACGCCGTCGTCAGCAGCATGGCACAGGGATCCGACTCCATCCACGAGGGCGTGAACCGGATCCAGTCACAGATGGAGGTCCTTGAGCACAGCAGCCTCATGCAGGTGAGTGATGACGATTCCGAAATCACGACCGACCAGCTCGTCCAGATCCTCCTCGATACCATCCAGGATGTCTGGGACATCATCGAGGCGGTGTTCAGGCAGACCGAGCAGGCACACACCGCAGTGCAGCCGGCAGGCGACATCGCCCTCAACCTTTCCTCCGCCCTCACCGAATTGGCGATCAACATGAAGCTCATCGCGCTGAACGCGCAGGTGCGCTCGGTCCAGATCGGCACGGGCACGGGATTGGAGACGCTCGCGGCGCGCACGGCGGAGATCTCCCAGGAAATCTCCCTCATTAGCGAGCACACCACGACCGACCTGCAAAAGCTCCAGTCGGCCATTTCCGAGATGCTCGGCACCTTCGGGGAATTCAAGACAAAGGGACGCGAGCAGCTGGACCGCCTCTCGGAACTGCGCACGCCGACCGAGCTGAGACTTCACTCGCTGCGCGACCACTCCATTGCCGCCGTGCACACGATCGGCACGGGCGTCGATGCCATCCGGGGCTCCGTGGAGCATCTCAATGCACAACTGGTGCGCCTCGACGAGGTGCGGGGCAACCTGACCGATTCCGCACAGGCGCTTGGGAACTTGCGCACGCACCTTGGCCTTCCCGCGATCGTGGCCGTCGTATCCGGCGCAGCACTACCCACTGCGCAGGCAACAGCGGTTGCCGCAGCCGCCGCCCCCGAGTCACTGGAAATGTTCGGGGCGGAAGATTCGGGCACCGATACCCAGGCTGCGCCCGCCGGCCTTCCTGGGTCAGCCGTCGCCGAGTTGCCGCCACCGCCAGCGGAGATCCTTTTCGACACCGCCCCGGCAGTATCCGGCGAAAGCACGGAGCAAACTCCCGAGCAGGCCCCGGAGCAGGAAAAGAAGCCGTCGCCTCCGGCAAAGCCTCCCGTCGACAACAGCAACGTCGAGTTTTTCTAGCCCGGCGAACGGCTCGGATGGGCCTGCCCCGGTGGAGCTGCTGCGGATTCGACAGGATGCACTTGTCCTCGCTGCCCTGTGGCGCATCCTTTGCGTCGATGTATCGGTCCCTCCTGGCCTTGTGCCTCCTCTCCCAAGTCCTTTGTCACACCCAACTCCTTGCCATGCGCTTTTTTGTCGGAACCTACACCAACGATAACCGCAGCGCCGGCATCTATTCGGTTTCCCTGGACGAAAAATCCGGCGAACTAGGGCAACCCGAGCTAGCGGCCAAGTGCTCCAACCCGAGCTTCCTGGCGCTCTCCCCCGATGGGACGCGTCTCTATGCGACCGCCGAGGTGCCTTCTGCCGACGGCACCCAGCAGGGCGGTCTCAGGGCCTTCCATGTGACCCAGGGGAAAGGCGCCCTGACTGAGTTTTCCGCCCTTCCCCTGGCTGCCTCGGGCACCTCCACCCACGTCTCCGTCTCTCCCGACGGCAAGGCGGCCTTCTCCGTGCATTACAATGCGGCCTGGGTCGCCTCGGTTCGCCTCGATGCCCAGGGGGCCCTCTTCGAACGCGCCAGCCTGCTCACCCATGCCGGCAAGACCGGCCCCAACACCAAGCGCCAGGAGAAGCCGCACGCCCACTCCATCATCCTCTCGCCCGACGGCCGCCACGCCTATGTGTGCGACCTGGGCCTGGACCTGGTGCAGCCCTACCTGATCTCCCCCACGGACGCCTCCCTCAAAGCCCTCGCCCCCGCCGCCAGCGAACCCGGCGACGGTCCGCGCCACTCGCGCTTCTCCCACGACGGGCGCCACCTCTACGTGGTCAATGAACTGACCGGAAGCATGGGCGTTTACCTGCGCGACACCCAGGAGGGCACCCTGAGCCGTCTCCAGACCGTCTCCCTGCTCGAGCCCGGCTTCACCGGCAGCAACACCTCCGCCGAGGTGCAGTTGCATCCCAACGGCCGCCACCTCTACGCCACCAGCCGCGGCCCGGACATCATCACCGTACTGGAGCGCTCGGAGCAGGACGGCCTGCTGAAGGTCCTCCAACGCCTGCCCTCCGGAGGCCGCCATCCCCGCCACTTTGCCCTCTCCCCCGACGGCCGCTGGCTCGTCTGCGCCAACCGCGACACCGACTCACTCAACGTCTTCGCCGTCGATCCGACCTCGGGAACACTCAGGGCGACCGGATTTTCTGCAGTTGTGCCTCAGGCGGTTTGTGTGCTTTTTGCTCCCTGATCCATGGCCGACTTCCTTCAAACCGCCCGCATCGACACTGCTGACCGCGCCTTTCTCATCGGAGTACAGACACAGGACATGCCCCTGGGCGAGGGGACCGAACTGCTCGGCGAACTGGTCGAGCTGGTCGAAAACCTGAAGTACACGATCGCCGGCAAGGTGCTCGTGAACCTGCGCAACCCCAATCCCGCCCTGCTGCTGGGCAAGGGCAAGGCACAGGAACTCTGCGACGCCGCCAAGGCCGCCGGCGCCGAGCTCATCGTTTTCGACGAGGAACTCTCCCCCGCCCAGCAGCGCAACTGGGAGGAACTCACCGGGGTCGCCGTGATCGACCGCCAGGAGGTCATCCTCGAGATTTTCGCGGACCGTGCCCAGACCCGCGAGGCCATCCTCCAGGTGGCGCTCGCCCGCATGGAATACTCCCTTCCGCGCCTCACCCGCGCCTGGACCCACCTCTCCCGCCAGCGAGGCAAGGGAGCCATGGGCGGCGAGGGCGAGACCCAGCTCGAGCAGGACCGCCGCATCGTCCGCAACCGCATCACGCACATCAAGGAGGAGCTCACGCAGGTCCGCATGCAACGCGGCGTCCAGCGCACCCGCCGCCTGCGCGTGCCCGTGCCCACCGCCTCCATCGTGGGCTACACCAACGCCGGCAAGTCCTCCCTGCTCAACAGCCTGACGGGCTCGGTGGTCCTCGCCGAGGACAAGCTCTTCGCCACGCTCGACCCGACCACCCGCCAGCTGCTCCTGCGCAACAACCAGAAGCTGCTCGTCACCGACACCGTCGGCTTCATCCGCCGCCTGCCGCACGGCCTGGTCGAGGCCTTCAAGGCGACCCTCGAGGAAGTCCTCGTAGCCGATTTCCTGATACACGTTCTCGACGTCTCCAACCCGAACTTTGAGAAGCACCACACCACCACGCTCGAGGTGCTCAACGAGCTCGGTGCGCACGGGAAGAAAATCCTGACGGTGTTCAACAAGATCGACATCGCCTCGGCCGACCAGCTTGCCCTGGCGCGCCGCCTTGAGCCCGAGGGGATCTTCGTGAGCGCACACACCCGCGAGGGCCTCGACGAGCTCCAGGACCGCTGCGTCGAGCTCATCGCCAGCGAGTTTGACCTGGTCGAGATGCTCATCCCGCACTCCCGCTACGACGTGCTCGCACGCATGCACGAGGTCGGCCACATCCACGACCAGGAACAGCTCGACGAGGGAGTCCTGCTGCACGGGCGCTTCCCGCCCACCCAGCAGGCATTCTTCGCACCCTTCGTGCGCAACCCCTGAGCCTTCCCACACGGCCCGCCATGAGCGAAGCCTCAGTCCACGCCGGGGAAGCCGCACGGATCGTCGGTGTGCATCCACTCGCCGGCTTCGACAAGCTGCTCCACTACAAGGTGCCCGCCCACCTGTGCGAGGACCTGCAGGTCGGCGCACTCGTGCGCGTCCCCGTGGGCCCCCGGCTGGCCCTCGGCATCATCGGCGAGGAAAGCTCCCCGGTCGACTTCCCCGTCGAGCGTCTCAAGAGCGTCGTCCAGATCATCCACCCCTTCCCGGCCCTCCCGGCCGACCTGCTGAAGCTGGCCAAGTGGATGTCCTCCTATTACGCCGCCCCGCTCGAATCCATCATCGAGACCATGATCCCGGGCCCGGTGCGCTCAGGACTCGGCATCAAGGAGGAGAAGCTTCTCTCGGTCGCCACCCTGCTCGACGACGAGGCCCTGGCCAAGCTCGCCACCCGCGCCCCGCAGCAGGCACGGCTCTACGGCTTCATCTCCACGCAGATCAAGCCCGTCCCCAAGGCCCTCGCACTCTCCCGCCTGAAGGTCACCGCGGCCATTGTCGCCCAGCTCGTCAAAAAGGGGATCCTGCGCGAGACAGCCCAGCGCGTGGAACGCATCGCCTATGGCGACGACCTGGCCGAATCCGCCCACATCTCCTCGACCCCGCCTACGCTCACCGCCGAGCAGGCGGTCGTTGTATCCGACCTGGCACTACGACTCGGGAAACAGGACTTCGACGTCTCCCTGCTGCATGGCGTCACCGGCTCCGGCAAGACCGAGGTCTACCTGCGCGCCATCGACATTGCACTGAAGCAGGGTGGGGGAGTCATCTTCCTCGTTCCCGAGATCGCCCTCACCCCGCAGACCGTCGCCCGCCTGCGCACGCGCCTCGGGGCCATCGCCCCCGGCCACCAGTGCGTCGTCTGGCACCACCACCTCAGCGAGGGCGAACGCCTGGACGGCTGGCTCGCGCTCGCCAAGGGCGAGGCCCGCGTGGTCGTCGGCGCCCGCTCCGCCATCTTCGCCCCCGTGCGCGACCTGCGCCTCATCGTCGTCGACGAAGAACACGAGCCCGCCTACAAGCAGGACGAGACACCCCGTTACCACGGCCGTGACGTCGCGGTCATGCGCGCCAAATACTGCGGGGCCATGTGCCTGCTCGGCTCCGCCACCCCCTCCCTCGAGAGCTATGCCAACGCCCTCGCCGGCCGCTACGGACTCCTGCAGCTGACCAAGCGCATCGACAATTGCCGCCTGCCCGACATCGAGATCGTCGACATGCGCATCGAGGTCGCCAAGCAACGCGGTCTCACCACGCTGTCGCGCAAGCTGGTCGACGCGATGCACGCCCGCTTCGAGCGCCGCGAACAGACCATCCTCTTCATCAACCGCCGCGGCTACTCGAGCGCGATGCAATGCAGGAAATGCGGGCACACCGAGGAGTGCCCCCATTGCAGCATCACGATGACCTACCATCGCAGCGACGAGACCCTGCGCTGCCATCTCTGCGGGCACCAGCGCGGCGCCCCCAGCCGCTGCCCCGCCTGCGGCTCACCCGAGATCAAGTGGCGCGGCCTGGGCACGCAGCGCGTCGAGGAGGCCGTCCGCCGCGTGCTACCCAAGGCGCGCATCGAGCGCATGGATGCCGACACCATGTCCAAGCGCCACCGCTTCCGTGAGCTCCTGGGCGAGTTCCGCACCGGCAAGATCGACATCCTTGTGGGCACCCAGATGATCGGCAAGGGGCTCGACTTCCCGAACGTAACCCTGGTCGGCCTCATCGATGCCGACATCTCGATGCACGTCCCCGATTTCCGCGCCAACGAGCGCACCTTCCAGTTGCTCGTGCAGGTGGCGGGACGCGCCGGTCGGGGCGACCGTGCGGGTGAGGTCGTGGTCCAGACTTTCACGCCACAGTCGGAGGCCGTGCAATTCTCGCGGCACGCCGACTTCCTGGGCTTCTCGCAACACGAGCTGACCCTCCGAAAGCAGTTCGGTTACCCTCCCTACCGCCACCTCATCCACCACCTCTTCAGGGGCACGAATCCCGAGAAGCTCGCCTTCGTGTCCGACCAATGGGCCAAGCTGGTGGAGAAGGCGCTCGGCGACCGCGTCGAACTGCGCGGGCCCTCGGCCTGCCCCATAGAGAAAATCAAGGACGAGTACCGCTGGCAGCTCTGGTACTTCTGTGGCTCGGTGACGAAAATCATCCCCGAGCTCGTACGCCTTCGCGACGCCTTCCCCTGGCCGGAAGGGGTCTCACAGGTGATCGACGTGGACCCCTCCAACCTCGCCTGAACTCAGGCCTTGTCGCCGTAGCCCTCGGGACGGGCCTTGTGCCAGCGCCAGGCCGTGGCGATGATGGATTCCGCATCGGGGAACTTCACCACCCAGCCCAGCTCACGCTGCGCCTTGCTGGAGTCGGCATAAAGGGCGGGAGGATCGCCGGCACGGCGCGGAGCCTCGACCACCGGCACCGTCAGCCCGGTCACCTTCTCCACGGCACGGATGATTTCGCGCACCGAGAACGGCTTGCCCGTTCCGAGATTGAAGAAATGTCCCTTGCCCGGCTCCGCCAGCTTGGGGAACGCCGCGATGTGTGCGCGGCTGAGGTCGTCCACATGGACATAGTCACGCTGGCAGGTGCCATCCGGGGTGGGGTAGTCGGTACCGAAGACCTGCAGGGCGGGGCGTCGGCCCGTGGCGGCGTCAAAGGCAAGCGGGATCAGGTGCGTCTCGGGGCAATGGTCCTCGCCGATGCTGCCATCCTCGGAGGCGCCGGCTGCGTTGAAATAGCGGAACGCTGCGAAACTGAGTCCCTTCGCCACGGCAAGCGCCTTGAGCACCTGCTCGATGTCGAGCTTGGTCTGGCCATAGGGATTGATGGGGGCCTGCGGAGTGTCCTCGGTGATGGGCAGCTTGGCGGGCACGCCAAAGGTCGCACAGGTCGACGAGAAAACGAACTTCTTCACGCCCACTTCCAGCATCGCGCCCAGGAGGCGCAGGGTGGCCGACACGTTGTTCTCGTAGTACTTGAGGGGCTCGTGCACCGACTCGCCCACGTAGCAATAGGCAGCAAAGTGCATCACCAGCTCGATGCGTTCCTTGCGCAGGATATTCTTCACTGACTCGGCATCGCCAAGGTTGGCCGCGTAAAACGGCACCTGCGCGGGGACTGCCGCCCGGTGCCCATAGACAAGGTTGTCCAGGACAACCGGCTGGTGTCCGGCAGCAAGGAGCTGCCTGACGCAATGGCTTCCGATGTAACCTGCTCCGCCGACGACGAGGACATTCATGATTATTTGCTGTAGGATATCCTTGTATTGCCTTTGCCGGATGCTTGGCTAGCGCTTTTTCCACATCGTATGTCCGGTATTTCATCCCGAATCGTGATCACTGGCGTCGGTTTGACCGCGCCTAATGGTAATAGTCTGGCCGAATACCGCGCCAACCTGCTCGCCGGCGTTGCCCGCATCAGCCTGCTGGACGTGCGTTACATGGGCCCGCACCCGTCGGGCATCTGCAACTACGACGCACTCCGTTACCAGAAGAAGAAGGACGTCCGCGTGGGCACCCGCGCCGGCTCCATCGGCGTGTACTGCGCCCGCGAGGCCCTCGCCGACGCCGGCCTGAACCCCGACCAGCTGAAGAAGGACCGCACCGGCATCTACATTGGCATCACAGAACACGGAAACGTGACGACCGAGAACGAGATCTACAACATCTCGAAGTTCAATTACGACACCAAGTTCTGGAACCACTACCACAACCCACGCACGGTCGCCAACAACCCCTCGGGCGAGGTCTCCATCCACCTCGGCACCACCGGCCCCGCCTACACCCTCGGCGCCGCCTGTGCGGCCGGCAATGTCGGCATGATCCACGCGGCCCAGATGCTGCGCCTCGGCGAGGTCGACTTCGCCATCTGCGGCGGCGTCAGCGAGAGCGTGAACACCTTCGGCATCTTCGCCGGCTTCAAGTCCCAGAACGCCCTGGGCAGCCACCCCACCGACATCAACAAGAGCTCCCGCCCCTTCGACCAGAGCCGCAACGGCATCGTCATCTCCGAGGGCGGCTGTCTCTACACGCTCGAGCGCCTCGAGGACGCACTGGCGCGCGGCGCCAAGATCT
>JAHFTI010000003.1 GCA_023265535.1 Opitutaceae bacterium | reverse complement strand
GGCTGCCTCGATGCCACCGCGCAGGGCATTGCCGTAGCCGCGCCGCGTGACGGGCACCACGCGCGCGCCCGCCTCGGTGGCCAGCTGCTGCGAGCCGTCCGTGCTGCCGTTGTCGGCCACGAGGACCTCGCCACTGATGCCGGAGGCCTGCATGGCCTCCAGGGCTTCCCGCACGCAGGCGACAATGGTGCGGGCTTCGTTGAGGCAGGGAAGGACGACAGTGAGTTCCAGGCTGGGCTCTTGGGGCGCGGGGGACATGGGAAAGTCTAATCCACTTGGAATCGGCGTCTTGGCAATCGCATTTGTCCGCTCCCCGCCGCTTGGGCGCTTTGGGATCACAGAAGGCTTGCGAAGACCCCGTCATCGGGGTGCCTTATGCAGTCCCGTGTCGACCACCGATCCCAACTTCGTCCACCTGCACGTCCATACGGACTACAGCCTGCTCGACGGCGCCTGCCGCATCGACCGGCTGATGGACCGTGCGGCGTCCATGGGCATGAAGGCCCTGGCGCTGACGGACCATGGCAACCTTTTTGGTGCGATCGAGTTCTACAACGCGGCCAAGTACAAGGGGATCAAGGCCCTGATCGGCTGCGAGCTGTACATCGTCGAGGGCTCGCGCCTGGAGAAGACGGGCCGCAGCGACGAGGGCAAGAGCTACTACCACATGGGCCTCCTGGCGAAGAACCTCGAGGGCTACCAGAACCTGCTCAAGCTGGTCTCCGACGCGCACCTCAAGGGCTTCTATTACAAGCCGCGCACGGACATCGAGACGCTGGCGAAGTACTGCAAGGGACTCATCGGCTTCTCGGGCTGCCTGGCCGCCATCGTGCCGCAGCACCTGCTGCATGGACGCTACGAGGAGGCCAGGCGCGCCACGGCCCGCTTTGTCGACATGTTCGGCAAGGAGAACTTCTTTGTCGAAATCCAGGACCATGGCATCCCCGAGCAGCTGCAGATCATCCCGGGCCTGCTCAAGCTCGCCGAGGAGTTCGACCTGAAGGTCATCGCGACAAACGACGTGCATTATGTGCGCAGCGAGGACGCCGCGCCGCACGACGCCATGCTGTGCATCCAGACCGGCTCCAAGCTCGACGACAAGGACCGCATGCGTTTCACTGGGACGCAGTTCTACCTGAAGTCGCGCGAGGAGATGGAGCTGCTCTTCAGCGAGCGCCCCGACTCGATCATCAACACGCAGCTCGTCGCCGAGATGTGCGACCTCGCCATCCCCTTCCCGAAGGGCAGCGAGCGTTATCCCCGCTACCCGCTTCCTCCCGAGATCAAGGCCGCGTATTCACCGGCTGAATACCTGAAGCGCCTCTGCCTCGAGGGCCTGATGAAGCGCTACAAGGTGGACCACGACGCCATCGCCGCCCATCCGATCGTGGCCGAGCGCCTCGCCAAGCTCACCGACCTGCCCCCCGGGCAGAAACCCCAGGCCCCCGACTACAACGGGCTCTCCGCCGAGGAGGAGCTCGTGCTGCGCCTGGGCTACGAGCTCTCGATCATCAGTGTCACCGGCTTCGTCGACTACTTCCTGGTCGTCTGGGACTTCATCAACTGGGGCAAGGAGCACGGCGTGCCCGTGGGGCCGGGGCGCGGCTCCGGCGCAGGCTGCCTGGTGGCCTACCTGGTGGGCATCACGAACATCGACCCGATGCGCTTCAAGCTGCTCTTCGAGCGCTTCCTCAACCCCGAGCGCGTGTCTCCCCCCGACTTCGACATCGACTTCTGCATGCGCCGCCGCGGCGAGGTGATCGACTACGTGCGCGACAAGTACGGGCGTGACTGCGTGTCGAACATCATCACCTACGGCACCCTCGCCGCGCGCATGGTGCTGCGCGACGTGGCCCGCGTGAACAACCTGCCCTTCTCTGAGGCGGCCCGCATCGTCAGCATGGTGCCCGAGGAGCTCGACATCACGCTCGAGAAGGCGATCGAGAAGTCCATGGAGCTGCGCCTCGAGGTGGAGCGCAATCCGGTCGCGAGGAAGATCTTTGACTCCGCGCGCGTGCTCGAGGGCATGGTGCGCAACACCGGCAAGCACGCCGCCGGCATCATCATCACCGACAAGCCGCTCGACGAGTTCGTGCCGCTCACGCTCCAGGAGGGCGACGTCACGGTCCAGTACGACATGAACTCGGTGGGCAAGCTCGGCCTGCTGAAGATGGACTTCCTCGGCCTCAAGACGCTCACGATCATCAGCGACGCGGTCGAGAACGTGCGCCGCTCGGCGAACCCGGACTTCAACATCGAGGACATCCCGCTCGACGACCCGACCACGTACAGGATGCTCAACTCCGGCCGCACGGTCGGCGTGTTCCAGCTCGAGTCGGGCGGCATGCAGAACGCCTGCAAGCTCGTGGGTGTCTCGAACATCGACGACATCAACGCCATCTGCGCGCTGTACCGTCCCGGCCCGATGCAGTTCATCCCGGACTATGCGCGTGGCAAGAAGGACCCGGGCTCGGTGGAGTACCCGCACCCGCTGCTGGTGCCCACGCTCAAGGAGACCTACGGCATCATCGTGTACCAGGAGCAGGTGATGGAGTGCGCCAAGGTCATCGCCGGCTACACGCTGGGCGGCGCTGACATGCTGCGCCGCGCCATGGGCAAGAAGGACGCCGACGCGATGGCGAAGGAGCGCGTGAAGTTCGTCGAGGGCGCGAAGAAGCACCACGACATCGACGAGAAGAAGGCCAACGAGATCTTCGACCTGATGGAGAAGTTCGCGGGCTACGGCTTCAACAAGTCGCACTCGGCCGCCTACGCGCTGGTCAGCTATCAGACCGCGTACCTGAAGGCCAACTACCCGGTGCAGTTCATGGCCGCCGTGCTGAGC
>JAHFTI010000094.1 GCA_023265535.1 Opitutaceae bacterium | reverse complement strand
TCTTCAGGCGCACGTAAAAGGTGCGCGAGTCCTTGGCCAGCACCGTGCCACCACAGAGGGCGCGTGCCTCCACGGGCTGGCGCACCACGTCCTGGGACCAGGCATCACCATCGATCAGCTGCTTACGGGGAGCGGCATCGCCACCCATGATCATGCCATGGGGCCGATAGCTGGCCTCCACCGGAACGGGCTTCCCGGGAATGATCTCGATCTCGACGGGGGCCTGGGAGGGCTGCTTGCCGCTGCGCCTCACCTCGACCTGGAAATGCATGCGCTCGGTGCCATCCATCTCGCTTTCCTGTGCGGGCAGCCCATTGCTGAGGGAAATGCTGCAGGTCACTGGGACCGGGCGCGGCTTGACCACTTCCTGCGCCAGGGCATCGCCCAGCGCAGCCATGTCGCCCGCATCGGCGAGTCCCTCCAGGCGGCGCTTCACCACAGCCTGCCGCATGATCTCGTTCTGCGTGCTTTCAATCATGCCGTACACGAAATCGGCCACGAGCCGCCCCTTGAGCGCGGAGAGAATCTGGTCCTCGGGGATGCCGTCCTCGTTCTTCACGTAGAACTCGCGCACAGCCAACTGGGACAGGAGGTCGGCGCACAGCTTGAGCGCATGCGGCGTGGCGGCCTTGGTGAGCTCCTCCATGGCGAGATCCATGTCCTTCGGGTTGAAGGAAACCGTGTCCGTGCCCACCCAGAGCGGCTCCTTCTCCTGGACCGAGCGACGGATGGCATCCCGAAGTTTCCTGTCTGCGGCCACGAGCGCCTCGCCGCCGCGCACCTTTGCCTCGACGACAAAATCGTCGTTCGGAGGAATGCCCGTCCAGACCTGGAAAAAGTCCCGGTACACCGCGGGCTTGTCCACGACGATGCGCACGGCCTTCGTCTTGGGGTCCTCCTTGCGCAACACCTGCTTTTCATTGAGCACGCTGAGCTCGGCGTCGCGTATGATGCCGGCGCGCTTGCCCTCCGTGCCGGTGTTGATGCGGCCATGGCGGCCCGTGTACACCGCGTCGACGAGGGAGGCATTCAGCTGGTTGAAGGTGTAGCCGACGGTCACGTTCACGACGCCCTGCTCGATGTCGAAGATGAGCTTGGCCGTGCCGACGCCGGGAATGAAACGCGAGGCCACGTCGAAGACCATGTTCTTCCCCAGGTCCTCGAACTCCTTCATGTTTTTCGCCATGACGGCCTGGCCGGCGTAGCCTAGGTACCAGCGATAGCGGCCGGCCAACTCCAGGCCCATCATCTTGCCGTAGTCCTCGTACTCGGCGCCATTCTGGTACATCTCGAGCAACTGGAGACCCGTGGTGACATTGCCCAACTTAAAGGCCTCGTCATAGAAACGCTCGGCGGCGGCGGAGCGCAGGCCACCCTTGGCCTTGAGGGAGGCCTTGAGTCCCTCGGTGCTGAGGGAGGGGTCCTTGGGGTCGCGCGGGAAGGCGATCTCCTGCAGGCCGGTCCTGCGCTGGTCGAGCGCGGCGATCTCGGGCGGGAGGGACTTGGCGTCGAAGGACTGGATGAGGCGCTTCACGGGCACCTTGCGCACCTGCTCCACCAGGGCTGCGCCCGTGAGCACGGGGATCGTGCGCGTGTAGGCGGCGGCCCGCTGCGAGATGTCGTAACGCAGCTTGTCCATGCGCTGGCCGAGTGCGCGCCGCTGGGCGGGATCCTTGCTGGCCTCGCGCAAGGCGGACACCTCGGCATGCTCCGCGGCGAGTTTCAGGACCTGGTGCAGGGGAGGCTGCTCGGCATCGGGCAGGTTGGGCACGCGGCTGCCGTCGAGGATGCGCTGGATCGATTCCTTGGCGAGGCCGGGGCTCAGGGCGTCGACATGCTGCAGGGCGCGCATGGTGACGAGCAGGTTCTCCATGGCGGCCACGGAGACATTTTCCTGGAAGGCCTTGTCGTGCCGCTGGGCCACCCGGAGCTGCTCCTCGAAGGGCAGGTCCGAGAAGGCGCGCCCGCCGGACACCTTGAGTTTCTCGAGGAGGGCATAGTCGAACGGGGGCGGATGCATCATCTCGGTGGCGATGCTGGAGGCGGTGTGGACTGCCGCCTTCTTGATGAAGATGAGCGAGGCGGTCTCAGCGGCCTGATGATCCTGGGGGGAGAGCTTCCGGTCCCCGATTGCCGCCGGCGGCTTCTTGTTGCGGAAGGTGTACTCCGCAATTTCCAGATGGCGTGCCATGGACTCGGCGAGTTTCGCCCGCTGGTCGACAGGGGCGTTGTCGAAGAGCGGCAGGAGCAGCTGGATCCTGTCCTCGGGAGCGAGTTCCGCCCAGGGCTTCATTCCTGCGAACTGGGCAAGCTGGTCCAGGGCGCGCCCGGCGTACTTGAGCGGCCCCTGGCTCGGCGAGGAAGAAGGGTCCTGCCTGTGATGGGCCGCCTGGAGAGCGTCATTGACGATGTGCACGGCATTCTGGGCGCGGCGGATGCGCGAGCCGCCCTGGTAACGTGTATGGACAAACACCTGCTCGGGCGTGGTGTTGAACACGCTGGTGCAGGAGACGGTCTTGCCGTCGGGCGTAAAGATCTGGAGCCGCGTGCCACCGGTGGCACCGGCCAAGGTCATGCGGCGACCCTGCACCTCGGTTTCGGCGCCATGGCCATAGTAGGCCTCGGGCATCTGGGCCTGCCGTTCGATGACACGCCGGTAATCGAGGGCGAAATTCTGGAGGTCGGTGCTGCCCACCGAATCGGGAAGTTCATTCGCGCCGCTGTGGAAGGTCACCTCCAGGCCGGGCAGGGTCACGCCGCTGTCGGCGCCCAGGGCGGGATTCTGATAGGCGGCGGGCAGGCCGTAGGGTTTGTTGGCCACCGCCATGAGGGACTCGAAAAACACGCGGGAGCGAAGCGGGTCGCCGGCAAAGGCGGTGATGTCCTGGTCGCGCGCGAAATCGCCGAAGCCGCCGCTGTTCACGGTCACCACCTTCTCAAGGGGGGAAAGACCGCGCTCCCTGAGGCGGTTGTTGGCCTCGCGCACCGCGGCGCGCACGAGCAGCTTGAGCAGGGAATGCCTGCCTGCATCGAGGTTGTTGGCCGCCGCCGAGTAGGCCTTCTTGTCCTTCACCGCGAGCAGCTCGGCCTTCACGCGTGCACGGGGCACGGAGCGCATGCTGAGGACCGCGAGAGCCTCGTTGCTCAGCTCGGACTTGCCGTCCTCCCAGGCCTCGCGCCAGTTGACCGCCTTGTCCAGGGACACACCCGGCAGGCTGTCGAGCGTCTCGGGCGCCTCGGGGGCCCCGGGTGCCTCGGAGGCAGCCTTGGCTTCCGCCGCGGGCAAGGGCTGGCCAGGCAGGACGAGGCAGAACAGGAGCAGCGAGAGCCAGAAGGCTGCAGTCGAACGCAGGCCGGCGAGGGATTTCATGAGGCGGGCATTCATGGGTATCCAAGATTCAAGGACAGCCCTGCAGGCACCGGCGCGTAAAGGGGGGAACGGCAGCTGTCGGCCAGGGCTGCAGGAAGGAAGGGAGACCGGGCGGCCTCCAAGGTATAAGCCTTATGCATGGCGAGGCTCCCGTCCGCAACCCTTTCCAAAGGGGAAAGCAATAAGGAATGAACGGACTGCGGCCGCCCCTGCCCCCCCCCAGCACCAAGCCCAGCCTCGTTCAGGACCCGCCCCGGGACGCAGCCAACCGCTGCAGCCGCTCGCGCCCGCGCTTGTCGAGGCCGAGAGTGTCGTCGATCAGGGCGGTGAGCTCGCCGGGGCGCGCCTGCGCGGCGCAGGCCAGCAGGCCGAGGAGAAACTTCCGCTCCGCGTTGGAGGCCTCGCCAAGGCCGGCCCAGCGGCGCGTGACCTGCAGTGCAGCCTGCTCGAAGAGCTCGCGGGCCTGGGCGGAGGAGGAGGGGGCTGCCGAGACCCGGCTCTCCTCGACGGCCGCCTCAAAGGGATGGATGCCTTCGGCCTGCCAGCGCGCGACGGTCTCCCCCTCGCGTCCGTCTTCGCGGGCCTGCAGGAAGCTGCGCAGTGCCACGCGCGCCTCATCGGCCATGGCGCCCACCACCGGATCGAGCTCGTCCACCGCCAGCCTGTTTTCGGCGGCCAGGGTGTCGATCAGCGGCGAACGCAGGTACACCGTGAAGTTGCAGTTCTTCGCGCGGATGGAGGAACCCGGGCGCACGCTGTGGCGCAGGAAACCGTTGGTATCGCAGAAGTGCAGGTGGCGCTCGGCCTCAACCGCCCACTCGACAATGCGCAGCGAAAGCGTGCTCACGCGGCCGTCGGGAGTGGTGAAAACGCGGTCCAGGTCCTCGCAGCGCAGCTGCACGAGGGCGGGGCTCACGCGCTCACCGTCGAGCCAGAGCTCGGCGTTCGGATTCACCGCGAGGAAGGGTCCGAAGAGCTGCGCCAGGGCCAGCAGGCCGCGTTCGCCGATCAGGTTCCCGCAGTCGCGGCTGAGCGCACGCACCGAGACGCGTGTGCCGGACTGCCCCTCGGCCAACACGACGGGTTCGGTCACGTGAAAGCCATCCATGCGGGACATGTCACCGCGGATCGTGTGCTCCAGGAGCCCCTGCCCGCCCAGGCAACGGCTCTGCCATTCGACGAGCGTGCCCAGGCCGAAGGCCTTGAAGCGACCGCGCCCCTTGCGCCCATGCAGCTGTCGGCCGCCCGAGCTGATGCCGCGCTCGCGTTTCCAGGATTCACCCAGGTTGCCGAAGAGGGCGGAGGCATGGCCGGGGAAAATGCCGGTGCCGTTGTCGGACACGACGATCTCCTCCACGCCGCCCAGGGCATTCTGGCGCAACTCCACATGCACCGCGCTTGCATCCGCGTCGAAGCCGTTCCAAACGAGCTCGGCGATGGCGTCAACGGGACGCGTAACCTGCGAAAGCTGCTCAAGATGGTCCTGGCGGACGGAGATGGGAATGTGGTGAGGCATGTGGGGCCAGTCTCGGGCAGCGGGAAGGGCCCGCAAGTACAATTCCATCCCGTGCAGCCCTTAAGGCCCCAAATTTCCCAAGCAAAAGAGCCTGCAGTAATTACGCGTAACGCGATTCCTCTTGTATTTCCGCCGGGCATCCACTCCTATCGGCGCCTCGTTAGAGATACTGAGTTAGGTGACAGCTTCTGGTGAGTCGTCAAAGGGCCTGAAAGTCCGGAGATGATGTCGAAACCCGATGGTCGGGAACAGACTGGCAACGGACTGGGATAATCTACGATTCATCAACATGCATAGTTCCAAACTCTACGTCGGCAATCTGTCCTTCAAGACTTCCGAAGACGAACTCCGCGCTCATTTCGAGCAGTACGGTGCCGTCACCGATGTTTACATCGCCCTCGACCGTGACTCTGGCCGCCCCCGTGGCTTCGCCTTCGTCACCATGGGTTCCGGTGATGAGGCCAAGCTGGCCGCTGAAAAGGCCAATGGCGTCGATCTCGGCGGCCGTGCCCTGACCGTCAATGAAGCCCGTCCGAAGGAAGACCGCCCCGCTGGTGGTGGCTTCGGTGGTCCCCGTCGCAGCTTCGGCGGCGGCGGCGGTGGTGGCGGCGAGCGTCGTGGTGGCTTCGGCGGCGAACGCCGTGGCGGCTTCGGCGGCGGCGACCGTCGCTAAGTAGCCAAAGGCCATCGGCCTTTCCAAAAAATTTCGAAGGCGGAGCAACTCCTGGTTGCCCGCCTTTTTTGTTGCCCAAAATCGGCCCCCGCAAAGCGTCGGCCTGCGTGACACCGTCCGGGACCGGCGCACGGCCCCGCCTGGCCCGGCGCACAGGTCACCCGCGAAAGCACTCGCCGTCCCTTGACTCCCCCGCCCTTCATCTTCCCTTCTGCCTTCCCCACATGAAAATCCTCTCCTGGAACGTAAACGGCCTGCGCGCCGTCCTCGACAAGGGCCTGATGCTCGACTTCATCGCCTCGAGCGGCGCCGACCTGATCTGCCTCCAGGAGACCAAGTGCACGCCGGGCGATGTCCAGCACGTGCAATGGCCCGCCGGCTACACGCCCTTCTGGAACACCGCCGTCAAGAAGGGCTACAGCGGCACCGCGCTCTTCACGCGCACGCAGCCGCTCGCCGTCACGCAGGGCATCGGTATCCAGGAACATGATACGGAGGGCCGCGTGCTCACCGCCGAGTTCCCCGGCTTCTTCCTTGTCAATGTGTACACGCCCAACGCCCAGCCCGAGCTCGCGCGCATCGTGTACAGGCAGGCCTGGGACCGCGCCTTCCTCGCCTACGTGAAGAAGCTCGAGAAGACCAAGCCGGTCATCTTCTGCGGCGACCTCAACGTGGCCCACGAGGAGATCGACCTCGCCCGCCCCAAGGAGAACATCGGCAACCCCGGCTTCTCCGACCAGGAGCGCGACGGCTTCCGCGCGATGCTGGCCGCCGGCTTCATCGACAGCTTCCGCCAGTTTGAAAAGGGGCCCGGACACTACTCCTGGTGGTCCTACCGCATGAACGCGCGCGAGCGCAACGTGGGCTGGAGAATCGACTACTTCATGGTCTCCGCCGCCCTGCGCACCTCGCTCAAGGGAGCCTGGATCCAACCCCACGTCATGGGAAGCGACCATTGCCCCGTCGGCATCGAGCTGGCCTGAGAAAGCCGCCCCCACCCGGGCGTGCCCCCAATTACCCATTCCAGCCCCGGGCGTGCCCTCCCCCACTTGACGATACCAGCTGGGCGTGGCCTCCGAAGCTTCAGCGCAGGAGGCAGACCCAGAACCTGCACTCGTCGGAGAACTCGCGCACGGCGCGCGATTCGGCAGTCACATCACGCCGCAATTCATCAAAGACATGGGTCCAGCCGCTCGCGGCCAGATCCTCGAGGATTTCCGCGCGACTGGGCAGGTGCATGAAGGTGCGGCCCGTGTGATCCTCAAAGTAGCGGTCCCCGAAATCGACGAGCCGCGGGTCCTGCTCGCCACGCTCCCAGCGCGCCGCCTCCTCCCGCCAGGCCTCCTGTTCCTTCGGCGACACATCGCGGTCATGCGTGGTGAACATCAGCGGCGCCCCCGGGCGACAGAGGCCGCGCAGCTGGCGCAAGGCTTGGCGACGGTTCTCGCGACCCGGAATCTGCATCAGGCCGTTGAACATGAAGAGCACGCCGCCGAAGAGGGGCATGCCCGGCCCGCGCACCAGGCGCGTGGCATCGGCGTTGAAGAAACGGATGTCCCCGGCCCCGCGCTCCTGCGCCAGGCTCTGCGCCTGCTCAAGCAGCTCCTCGGCGAAATCGAAGGCCCAGAGCTGCGAATAGCCCATCTCATGCAGGCCAAGCGTGACGCGCCCAGCACCGCAGCCCGCCTCAAGCAGTGGCGCGGAAAGATCAGGGAAAAAGCGCGCGATCAGCAGGCGCTCCGACTTCCAGAGACCGAGGAAATGGGCGGCACGCGCGTAGTGAACCACCGTGTTCACGTCATTGAAGTCGGCGCGCACCGTCTCGGAACTGATCTTGTCGTGCTCCATCGTCACATGGGGACAAGGGCCACCCAGTCACTTCTTGCGCAGCACGGCGATGTACATGCCGTTCGAGTCGAACTCGCCGGGGACCAGCGTGGTGGCGGTCTCGAGCGTGAAATCGGGGTGCGTGCGCAGGAAGGCCTCGATCACTCCCGTGGTCTCGCTGCGCGTGAGCGTGCAGACGGAGTAGACGAGGCGGCCGCCCTCGCACAGGGCCACGCAGGCGTGCGTGAGCAGGCGCTTCTGCACCTGCGAGAGCTCGGCCACGTCCTGCGGACTGGTCGTCCAGCGGGCGTGCGGGTTGCGCTGCCAGGTGCCGACGCCGCTGCAGGGCGCATCGATGAGAATGCCGTCGAAGAGCGTCTTGGTGGGCAGCTTCTCCTCACCCTCCCAGGCGGCGACGCGGTAATTGAAGACCTCGGCGCGCGCGGCCCGCTTGGCGAGCACATCGAGGCGGCGCTTCGAGCGGTCCGTCGCCCAGAGCAGGCCCTTGTTGTCCATGAGGTCGGCGAGGTGCAGGGTCTTGCCCCCCTGGCCGGCGCAGGTGTCCCACCAGGTCTCACCGGGCTGCGGATTGCAGAGCAGGCCGACGGCCTGCGAGGCGAGATCCTGGATCTCAAAGCGGCCCGCCTGGAAATCGGGGGAACGGTACAGGTCGCGAGTGCCCTTGTAGCGCAGCGTCTTCAGCGGAGCCACCGCACCGGGGATCGCGGTCTCCACCACGTCGCAATCCTCGAGCGAGGTGGCCACCTGCTGCTCCTGTCCCTTGCGCGAACGCATCCAGAGCGTGGGCTGGCGCTGCAACTGGCGCAGGAAGCTGACGGGCAGTTCCATCTCGCCGGCGAGCCACTCGGGCACCGCACGCGCCGCGAGCGCCTGCGGCTTGATGTCCTTTTCATTTTTCTCGAAGCGGTCCTGCAGGCTCAGAGCCTGGTCGACCTTGGCCTGGATGGCCTCCTTCTCGGGCAGCCAGAGCAGCCAGCGGAAATAGGAATACACGGCGCGCGTGAGCGCACGGCGCTCCACGGCGGACCAGGACTTGCGCGCAGCCATCTCGATGCGGAGGGCCTCGTCGGCGGGGGTGTCGGGACCTACCTTGCGCAGCACGAGGGCGGCGCGATTGAGAAGGGATTGTGCGTGCATGACAGCCACACTCACAAAGCCCGGCGGACTGCGCGAGCGCTATCTTCTCCTCGCCGGGCGACACGCGCAGGGGACCGCCCCGGTTACAGGCACCTGAAATCTTTTGCCCGCAAAAATCCGCAGGCACGTGTAACGGCCTCCCGCCCCTGCCGCGTCCCATCACACAATCACAGCCCTTTGTCCATCAAACCAACACAGACCATGAATCACAAGACACTCAACGTCCTCCTCCACCTCGCGTTCCTCGCCGGCATCATCGCCGCCTTCGCCCCCCTGGCTGATGCAGCCACAGCTGCCCCCGCCCCCGCTCCCGCACCGCAGGCCCAGGTGGCCGCCGCCGACACCACCCAGCCGCAGCAGCTCAGGCAGGACAGGCAGCAGAAGCATCGCAAGCACCTGAAGAAGCAGGCCAAGCATCACAAGCTCCACAAGCAGCTCAAGCACCTCAAGCAGCACAAGCACGCCAAGCACCACCGTCACGGCCACCGCCTCCACAAGGCAGCCGCTCCCGCTGTCCCCCCGGCTGCCGCTCCGGCCAGCTGAGCACTGCCAAGGCGCATAAGCACGCCCCTCACTTCCCCCGCGCGCGGCGGGCCCACGAGGCCTAGCCGCGCGCTTTTTTGTCACCCCAGCGGCGGTCCTGCTTCAGCTCGAGCGTGCGCGTCTCCACGATGAGCCCCGCGACGGCGGGGTGCTTGCGCAGGGGCTGAAAGGCCTTGCCGTACACCTTCCAATTGAGGGCGTTGCTGATCTCGGCGACGGGGGCCACACGGTCCTCCAGCAGCAGGGCCAGCTCCACCTTGCTGTCGCCCGAGTACTTGTTGAGGGTCTCGCGCAGCAGGTTGAGGAAACCGACGAGCTCGGGGTGGTCGGATTTCAGCACGAAGCAGACCTTCTTGATGTTGGAGGCCACGGCCGCATCCAGCGGGTAACATTCCTTCACGTTGATGCGCGGGCCGTCCTGCCCCACGATCACATTGCCCGCCACCATCACCGTGGTGTTTTCGACGAGGTGCTTGCCATAGGCGGCATAGGCATCGGCAAACATGTTGAGCTGAAGCGCATTGCGGCGCGTCGAAAGCGTGAAGGGCGACCAGGGACGGTTGTCCTTCTTGGAAAGCTTCTTCTGGATGCCGCTCACGATGCCGCAGAGGCGGAATTCCTCGCGGTCGCCCTGCTGCAGGAGTTCCTCGGGTGTGTAGGTGTCGAGCGCCTCGGCGAGGCCGGCATAGGCATCCATGGGATGGCCGGACACGTAGAAGCCGAGCAACTCCTTCTCGATCTGGAGGCGCGTGGACTCGTGCACGACACGCGCCTCGACCTTCGGGCCGGCGGCGGCGGCGACCTTCTTGGCGGCCGGGGCGGTCTCGCCCAAGTCGAACATACCCGTATCCTGCGACTGGCTGGCGGAGGGCGGGGCCATGGGAGCGGCGGCGAGCCTGCCCTTGCCGCTGCTGCTCACGCGCATGAACTGCTGGTATTCGCGCTCCAGCTGCTCGCGCGGGGGCGGCGTGGCGTTGCCGGCGTGCTCGTCGAGGTCGAACAACATCGCGCCCTGGTCGGCCTTGGCAGCGGCCGCGGCGGCTGCGGCGGCGGTGGGCTCGGGATCGGGCGGGCGCAGCGCCGGATACTTGCGCTGGAGCTCCAGCATGGCCGCGAGGGAGGAGTCGATGAGGGCGTGGATCTCCTCGCGCACGCCGCCTGAGAAGTCGAAGGCCCCCGTGAGCACGAGGCACTCGAGCACGCGCTTGTTGATGGCGCGCAGGTCCACGCGCAGCATGAAGTCGTGGAAGTCGCGGTAGGGTCCGCGCGCGGCGCACTCCTCGATGATGCGGCGTGCGGCGAGCTCGCCCACGCCCTTGATGCCTGCGAGGCCGAAACGGATTGCGCCCGAACTGGGCGGGGATGCCCCGAGCGGCGGGGGCGGGACCTGGGCGGAGGCGGCGTCTGCCTGGGGCGCGGCCGGGGCCACCACAACGGCCGGGGAGGACACGGAGG
>JAHFTI010000597.1 GCA_023265535.1 Opitutaceae bacterium | reverse complement strand
TCCCACCTTCCCCTCCTTCCCATGCTCTCCGATCGAGACCTCGCGCTCAAGTCGCTGCAGTACCGCCTGCAGACCCTTGAGCTCATCCATTCAGCCGGCGCCGGCCACACCGGCGGAGGCCTGTCGTGCCTCGACATCCTGAATGTATTGTACAACCGGATACTGCGTGTCTCGCCGGAGACCTTCGGCGACGCCGCGCGCGACCGCTACGTGCAGAGCAAGGGCCATGCGGTGGAGGCGCTCTATGTGGTGCTGGCCGACCGCGGCTTCTTCCCCTTCTCCGACCTGGAGACGGTCTGCCACTACGAGTCCGACTATGTCGGCCACCCGACGCGCAAGATCCCGGGCATCGAGCAGAACACCGGCGCCCTGGGGCACGGCCTTCCCATCTGCGTGGGCATGGCGCTCGCGGCGCGCATGGACAGGACCGGCTCGCGTGTCTTCACGCTGCTCGGAGACGGCGAGATCGCCGAGGGCTCCAACTGGGAGGCCGCCATGGCGGGCGCCCATTACAAGCTCTCCAACCTGACGGCCATCGTCGACTGCAACACCCTCCAGATCAGCGGGCACACCTCGCAGGTCATGAACAGCGAGCCGCTCGACGAGAAGTTCCGCGCCTTCGGCTGGGGCGTGCGTGTGGTGGACGGCCATGACCTGGCCGCGCTCACCGAGGCGCTCTCCGGGCCCGCCGAGGCGGACAAGCCCACCGCCGTCATTGCCCGCACCATCAAGGGGCGCGGTGTCTCCTTTATGGAAAATGTCGCCAAGTGGCACCATGGCGTGCCTTCCGACGCCGAACTGGCGCAGGCCCGCACCGAGATCGCGGCGGCCATCGCCGCCCTGAAGGGAGGTGCCCTGTGAGCGCACCCGCACCCTCCATGTTCAGCCCCGAGGCCGTGGCACTCGCGAAGGAATGCGGCCTCGTGATGGGGCGCGCCAATCTCGAGGAGTTCGCAGCCACGCTGGAGGCGCTCGCCCGCGCCGACCGCAACGTGCTCGCCGTCACCAGCGACTCGCGCGGCTCCGGCAAGCTGGCCCCCTATGGGAAGGCCCTGCCCGAGCAGATCGTCGAGGTCGGCATCGCCGAGCAGAACCTGGTCGGCGTGGCCGCCGGCCTTGCCTCGTGCGGCAAGAAGGTCTTCGCCGTCTCGCCCGCCTGCTTCCTGACCGCCCGCTCGCTCGAACAGATCAAGAACGACGTGGCCTACTCGGACAATCCGGTGACCCTCGTGGGCATCAGCGCCGGCGTGAGTTACGGCGCGCTGGGGACGACCCACCATTCGCTGCACGACTTCGCCGTGCTGCGCGCGATCAACAACCTGGTCGTCGTCGCCCCCGCCGACAACGCCGAGACCGCCTTCGCCGTGCGCGCGGCGGCCGCCCTCGGCAAGCCCGTGTACCTGCGCTTCGGCAAGGCCGCGGTGTATTCACTTCCTGGTGACAAGGATCTCGCCCTCGGGCGCGCCCGCCTCGTCCGCCCCGGCTCCGACCTGGCCTTCATCGCGAGCGGCGAGACCGTCGCCCACGCCCACCTCGCCGCCGAGAAGCTGGCCCGCACCCACGGCCTCCAGGCCCGCGTGCTGAGCCTGCACAGCATCAAGCCCCTCGACAGCGCCGCCGTCCTCGCCGCCGCGCGCGAGTGCCGCGCCGTCATCACGGTCGAGGAGCACCTGGTCAACGGCGGCCTGGGCGAGGCCTGCGCCGCGCTCATCGCCCAGTCCGGCGCCCGCTGCCGCCTGCACATCGCCGGCATCCCCGACGAGCCCACGGTAAGCGGAAGCCAGGCCGACATCTTCCGCCACTACGGCCTCACCATGGAGGGGCTGCATGCCGCCGCCCTCAAGCTGCTCGCCTGATCCCCTGTATCCATGACCTGCGTACTTGCGCTCGACCAGAGCACCTCCGCGACCAAGGCCCTGCTGTTTTCCGAGGACGGCCGCGTCCTCGACCGCGAGGCCCTGGAGCACCGCCAGCTCTATCCCCAGCCCGGCTGGGTGGAGCATGATGCGGAGGAGATCTGGACCAACACCCTCGCCGTCCTGCGCGCCGTGGTGACACGCCGCCCCGAGGCTGCCTCCGCCGCCTGCCTGTCCCTCACCAACCAGCGCGAGACGGTCGTCATCTTTGACCGCCTCACGGGACGCCCCCTGCGCCCCGCCCTGGTCTGGCAGGACCGCCGCGGCGAGGCGCTCTGTGCCGCGCACGAGCAGGCGGGCAAGGGCGCGCTCCTGCACGAGCGCACCGGCCTGCGTTTCGACGCCTATTTCTCCGCGTCAAAGCTCCAGTGGGTCATGCGCAACGAACCCGAGGTCGCCCGCGCCCTGAAGGACGGCACGGCGCTCATCGGCACCATCGATTCCTACCTGATCCACCGCCTGACCGAGGGCCGCGTCTTCGCCACCGACACGACCAACGCCAGCCGCACCCTGCTCTACGACATCCGCCGCCTGTGCTGGGATCAGGAGCTGTGCGACCTGTGGGAGGTGCCCCTCAAGGCCCTGCCCCGGGTGCTCGATTCCACGGCGAAGTTTGGCGAGACCACACTCGACGGCCTCCTGAAGTCCCCCCTCGCGATCTGCGGCGTGATCGGCGATTCCCAGGCCTCCCTGTTCGCTCAGCGTTGCTTCGAGCCCGGCTCGGCCAAGGTCACCTTCGGCACGGGGTCCTCGCTCCTCATGAACATCGGTGGCGAGCCGCGCCTTTCCGGCAACGGGGTGCTCACCGCCCTGGCCTGGTCCCATGCCGGGGTGCCCACCTATGCCTTCGAGGGCATCATCATCAGCTCGGCCGCCACCATGGCCTGGCTGCGCGACCAGCTCGGCCTGATATCCAACTACGATGAGCTCGAGCCCCT
>JAHFTI010000596.1 GCA_023265535.1 Opitutaceae bacterium | reverse complement strand
CCGCGTCGGAGGCCCCGCACTCCTGGCAGGAGCGGGCCCGGGCCGGGACGTCGGCGCCGCACACGGGGCATTCACCAGGGGGCTTGAAGGAGGACATCGTGCGGGGGACTTTGAGGGGCGTTTTTCAGAGGGCAAGCCCCGGTCTTTTCCCGGGTCCCGACTAGGGTGTTACACGGACGTAAACATGCTGAGGGGAAAGAACTCGGCAAGTACCGGGGGCGGTCCGTTAGGGTTACCTGACATTTCCACGTTTCATCAAACATCCCAAGTTTCATTCATGATCAAGCAAGCCTCCCTCCTCAGCGTCCTTCTTCTTGTCGCGAGCCTTTCCCTGAAGGCCGAGACCTCCGGTGACGTGTTCACCAAGGTGGACGAAAACCCCGTTCCCGTCCGCACCGTGGCCCCGAAGGCCACCCGCGGTGAGTCCGGCCTGGTGGCGGTCAGCTGCATCATCGACGAGGCGGGCAAGGTGATCAGCGCCAGCGTGACGAAGAGCACCAATTCGCTGCTCGACGAATCCGCCGTGGAGGCCGTGCAGAACTGGTCCTTCAAGCCCGCCAAGAAGGACGGCAAGACCGTCAAGGTGAAGGTGACCGTGCCGATCCGTTTCGACCAGGCCTGAGCCCACGCCACATATCCCTTTGGTCAGCACAATCGCCTGCGTCGCCACTTTGCGACGCAGGCGTTTCATTTTCCGGGTAAGGGTTGCGGAGGGACTGGGACGGGAACAGGAAATTGCAGTGCCGTTTGGGGACTTGGGCTTTGAAGCACAGAGGCACGGAGGAGACAGACCTGTGCGAGTGGCTTTGTTTTTTGGGTACTCAGCCCAACGGGGATTTGGGGCGCCGCATAGCAGCCTTCGCCAGGACTCCCGGGGATAATTAGTTGGGTCGGGAGGGTTGTTTGCATTGATATGTCATGCAGCTAGTTGTGCTGATGCAGCGCAGGGGCCGACCTGAAAAGCTGCGGCTGACCTGTGGGCAGGCTTGATCTTATCCATTCCCCGGGCTCACTGGTGCCTTTCGACCATCCTATGAGCGACTCCATCAAGCATGAATGCGGTATAGCGCTAGTCCGGCTGCTCAAGCCGCTCAGCTACTATCAGGAGAAGTATGGTACGCCCCTGTGGGGGTTCTACAAGTTGTCGCTCCTCATGGAGAAGCAGCACAATCGCGGCCAGGATGGCGCCGGTGCCGCCTGCGTGAAGCTGGACGTCCCAGCCGGCCAGCCCTTCATGTTCCGCGAGCGCTGCGTGAAGGCCAACCCGCTCGACCGCATCTTCCGCGGCCTGCTGGAGACCTACCAGCAGAAGGTATCCACGGGCCTGATACACCCGGAGTTCGCCGACACCGTGAAGCAGCATTTCGACTTCGGCGGCGAGCTCTACATGGGCCACCTGCGCTACGGCACGAGCGGCGGCTACAACATTTCCTCCTGCCATCCCTTCTTCCGCCGCAGCCCCTGGCCCACGCGCAACCTCGCGCTGTGCGGCAATTTCAACATGACCAACACGGCGGAGCTCAACGAGGGGCTCATCGCCATGGGGCAACACCCGATCTTCGCCACCGACACCCAGGCGCTGCTCGAGAAGATCGGTTTCTTCCTGGATGAGGAACACGAGGACATCTACCGCTTCCTGCGCACGCGCGGCATCCCCGGCGCCGAGATCTCGCGCCGCATCTCCGAGGACCTAGACCTTTCCCGCGTGATCACGCGCGCCTCGCGCAACTGGGACGGCGGCTACGCGCTCGCCGGCCTCGTGGGCAATGGCGACGCCTTCGTCGCCCGTGATCCGGCGGGCATCCGCCCCGCCTTCTACTTCCAAAACGACGAGGTGGTGGCCTTCGCCTCCGAGCGTGCGCCGCTCTGCACGGTCTTCGACCTCAACATCGACCAGGTGCAGGAGGTCGAGCCGGGCAATGTCGTCGTCATCAAGAAGCGCGGCACGGTCAGCACGACCCGCTTCACGGCGGCCCTTCCGCGCGCCTCGTGCTCCTTTGAGCGCATCTATTTCTCGCGCGGCAACGACCAGGACATCTACCAGGAGCGCAAGGCCCTGGGTGCGCGCCTGGCCGACCGCCTGCTCGGCAAGGTGCAGTATGACTGGGCCAACACGGTGTTCAGCTTCGTGCCGAACACCGCCGAGGTCGCCTTCTACGGCATGATGTCCGCCCTGCGCGTCATCCGCCGCAACGAGGTCAAGAAGGCCATCCTGGATGCGCAGAAGAACGGCACCCTCAACGAGGACACCATCGACGACCTGATCCTGCGCAACTGGCCGCACGGCGAGAAGGTGGTCTCGAAGGACGTGAAGATGCGCACCTTCATCGGCCAGGAGGGCTTCCGCAACCATCTCGCCAGCCACGTGTACGACATCACCTACGGGGCGGTCCAGCCGAAGGACAACCTGGTGGTGGTGGACGACTCGATCGTGCGCGGCACCACGCTGCGCCGCTCGATCCTGCGCATCCTTTCCCGCCTCAACCCGAAGCGCATCATCATCGCCTCCACGGCGCCGCAGATCCGCTATCCCGACTGCTACGGCATCGACATGTCGGAACTCGGCAAGTTCATCGCCTTCGAGGCGGCGGTCTCGCTGCTCAAGGAGCGCGGCCAGGGCCAGATTCTCGAGGAGGTGTACGAGTTGTGCCGCGAGGAGGTCACCCGCCAGCCGGGCGCCTCGTCGACCAACCACGTGCGCCGCATCTACGAGCCCTTCACCGCCGACGAGATCTCGGCGCGCATCACCGAACTGGTGACGCCCAAGACCCTGGAGTGGAAGGGCGAGGTGCAGATCATCTTCCAGACGATCGAGGACCTGCATGCCGCCGTGCCGAACCATTCGGGCGACTGGTAT
>JAHFTI010000595.1 GCA_023265535.1 Opitutaceae bacterium | reverse complement strand
CGACGACGGCCGCGGCGTCCCCGAGATGCGTGCGAAGGTCTATGGCGAGTGTTTCCTGGGCAAGTCGAAGGGCGACACGCGGTGCTGCGAGTTTGTGCTGCTGCAGTATTCGGTCGCCGCGCGCCGGTTCCTCGAGAGCCAAGTCTCGATCTGCCTGCTCCCCGACCTGCCCCTGTTCTATTGGGTCCACCGCTTCACCGTGCCCTCGCGCCTGGCCGACTACCAGTACCTGTTGCGCCGCGCGCAACGCGTCATCTTCGACATGGCGGTGGCTCCCGCCGACACCCTTGATTATGCTTGGCCAACCCGGTCGGCGGTCCGGGACCTGGCCTATGCGCGCATGCTTCCGGTGAGGCAATCCATCGGCCAGTTCCTTTCGCGTTACGACCTGCGGCAGCTCACCGACGGCCTGAAGCGCGTGGTGGTTTCCTACGAGGCGGTGCACACCGCCGAGGGGCGTGCCCTCATGCGCTGGGTGCGCGGACGCCTGGTCGACTGTGGCGTGAGCGAGGCCGAGTTGTCCTGGGAGGAGCGGATCCTGCCACACAAGGAGGGCATCTGCTTCGGCCTTTCCTTCGAGTACCGCGGCGCCAAGCAGTTCGCCTGGCGTGGAAATTGCGACACCGGCGTCTCCCACTTCTGTGCCGACCTGGGCACGGGCGTGATGGAACTTCCCTCGCACATCCAGTTGCTCTCGCAGGAGAACGCGCTGGCGGAGGCGATGTATTTTTAGCGGCTATCTTGCGAGGTCCCCGCGCTCCACGGCGTCTGCGATCATCTTCGAGGCATACTCCCAGAGTGCGGGGCAGCCTGCGGCGATGTGCTGGTTGCGTGCGGTCACGCGGGCGTGGGTGATGCCGTGTTTCCTCCAGGCGTGTCCCTGGGTGCGCACGTTCAGCAGCATCGGCTGGAAACGGTCGACGGCGGTGGCGAATTTGGCCTCGGGCGTGGCCTTTTCCTCGAACTCGTCCCAGAGGGCACGGAACTCGGCGGCCTGGTCGGCGGGCAGGAGTCCGAAGATGCGGTCGGCCGCGCGCGCCTCGCGCTCATGCTGGTCGGCCATTCCCGCAGTGTCGTAGGCGAAGGTGTCGCCCGCGTCGATCTCCACGAGGTCGTGGAGGATTACCATCTTGAGGACGCGCAACACGTCGAGCTTCCCGCTCTCGGCATGCTCGGCGAGCACGATCACGCACAGGCAGAGATGCCACGAGTGCTCGGCATCGTTCTCGGGGCGCCGGCTGTTGATCAGGATGGTCTGGCGGAAGATCTCCTTGAGACGGTCCACCTCCGCGATGAACTCGATCTGGCGCGCGAGCCGTTCCATTGCGGCCGCCGGGCCGCCTGCTGCAGGGGTGGTATCCATAAAGCTGTGACGTCTGTTGCCCCGCCTACTCGGCCTCGGCTGAGAGTTCGCGCGCGAGGCTCACGGGCACGTAGAACCGGTTCCAGAGGGCATCCTCGGTCCAGCCGCGCACGCGAGGGTGGACGAGGTAGTTGCGGGTGTTGAAGTAGAGCGGCGCCAGCGGGTACTCGCCGAGCAGCCGCTGTTCCGCCTCCATGAGCAGCCGCTCGCGTTCCGCCGGGTCGGTGGCGTTTTCCAGGCGGTTGAGGGCGCTGGCGTAGGAGACGTCGACCCAGCGCGGATAGTTGTAGCTGGCGCCGGGCAGGAAGTCGCGCAGCACCAGGGCCGGGTCGGCGACGTCCGGGGTGGAGACGATGAAGCCGATGTCGTAGCGACCCTTCTGCAGGGTGGCCACGTGCATGCGTGCATCACGCATGACGATCTCGACGTTGATGCCCAGTGCGTCCCGCCACATGGCCTGGATCGTTTCCATGACGGGCTGGTTGGTCCAGCCGGAGAACTCCAGCCTCGGGAATCCCCGTCCCCTGGGGAACCCCGCCTCGGCGAGCAGCTGGCGGGCCTCATCGATGCTTTCGCGGAAGGCGGCTCCGTTCCTGCGCTGGCCGATGCCGGGTGGGAGAAAGCGGTAGGCGGGCTCCTGTCCGCCGTGCAGCACCATTTCCGCGAGCTGGGAACGCTGGATTGCGATGCTCAGGGCCTTGCGCACGCGCAGGTCCTTGAGGGGCGGGCTCTGGGTGTTGAAGCAGAGGTAGCGCGTCTCCGCCAGCGGGGAGCTGCGGTGCACGGGCGGCGTCTGGTCGCGGTAGGAGCTGATCTTGGTGACCGGGATCGCCATGGTGACGTCCAGCTGCCCGGCGCGGAAGGCGCGCTCCTCGGCCTCGGCGTTGTCCATGGCCACAAATTGTATCACTTGAACGGATACCGCGGCGGCGTTCCAGTAGGCCTTGTTCCTGCGCACCGTGATGCGCTGGCCGGGCTTCCATTCCTCCAGGACATAGGGGCCGTTGCCCACGTGATTGCCCGGGCGCGTCCATGCCCGGCCCCGCGAGGCGATCGTGGCGGGGTCCACTGGGATCCAGGGGCCGCTCGCCACGTAGCTCAGGAAGCTCGGGATGGGGCGTGCGAGGCGGAGCTCCAGGGTGAGTGTGTCCACCGCGCGAATTCCCACCGTGCCGAAGTCCTCGGTCTCTCCCAGGTAATAGGCCTCGGCATTCCGGATGCCGAAGAACAGGTGGGCCTTGGGTGCACAGGTGGCGGGGGTCAGCAGCCTGCGGTAGCTTTCAGCAAAGTCGCCGGCCGTGACGGGGCGGCCGTTCGACCAGGTCGCGTTGTGGCGCAGGTGAAAGGTGTAGGTGAGGCCGTCGGGGGAGATCTCCCAGGAGCGGGCGGCCGCGGGCACGGGAGTGCCGCCGTCGTGCGCGGGCAGGACCAGCCCCTCGCCCAGTGCGCGTATGACGAAAAACTCGTCGGGCAGGGCGGCGGTGGCCGGGTCGA
>JAHFTI010000594.1 GCA_023265535.1 Opitutaceae bacterium | reverse complement strand
GCTAGGACCGCGTCATCTCAATGCACGCGTAGCGGAGCACCTCGTCGAAGTAGACGAGAACCGCCCGAAGGGAGGCCTCCACGCTGGCCACATCCCCCGTGAGCACCAGGGAGCCGCCGAAGCGGTCCAGAAAGCCGATGTCCACCGCAGCCGCCTTGGTGGCGATGTCGGCCGCGATGATGACCCCCTCGCTTGGCGTTATTGTCAGGATGCCGATGGCGTCCCCCGCTCCCTCGTCGAGCCCCAGCTTCACGGAGATGCTGCGGTGGGGGCTGGCGATGACGTGGGCCAGGGTCACCTGCTTGCCGGGCACGTACTCCTGGATGACACGCTGCTTCGGTTCGTTCTCGATCCTCGACACATTCACCTCCGCGTCGCCCATGTTCGGGCAGGGCTGGTTTTCCGCAGCCGCCTTACAGGATATGGGCTTTAAGTGCCTCGCTGGGGGAGGGGATCACCACATGGCTGAGCACCGGCCCTGCGTCGCCAACCCCCTCCACACCGGCCCGCACCGAGGAATCCACCGACGCCACGTCGCCCGTCATGACCACATAGGCCTTGCCGGCAAGCCCCGCCGCAAAGCGGATCTCAAGAAGGTCCACCAGCCCGGCCTTGGCCGCTGCATCTGCGGCCAGGATGCAGGATGCGGTTGTGCAGGTCTCGATGACGCCCAAGGCGTCGATAGAAGCCCTCAGGGTCGTCCCGTTCAGGGCGGGTATGACGTCCGCATGGACGTTGGCCAGCACAAACCAGTCGATGACAATCTCCCCGCCGAGTTCACGGCCGGTAGCCACGGAGCTTTGCACGGCTCCCGTGTCCCCGGTGACGATCACCAGGTATCGTCCCGGACAGGTGGGCCGCGCCAGAACGAGTTCCACGTGCGCCGCCTTGGCCATCTCGTCGGCGGTGTGCATTCCCATGGCGATACTGTTCAGCTCGACACAGCCGATAGTGCGTACATTCATCGTGTTCATTCCTATGAGTGCGCCCTGATGGTTACCACGGCGTCCGCCGTGGACTCGACCACGCCGCCTATGCTCGCATGAACCCGTGCTCCCAGCGCCTTGTCCGGGATTTCGCCGATTAGCTGCCCCATGGTGACCCTGTCGCCGGGAGACACGACGCAGACGGCCGGTGCGCCGATATGCTGCTTGAGTGGAATCGCCACCTGGGTCGCGGCAAATTCGCAGGCCGAGTCGAAATGTGCGGCGTATTGCGCCACGTTCAGGCGATGCATCAGACGCGCGGTGGGGATGGCGCGGGCTGCCCGGAAGGGATGACCCGTGGGAGCCCTGCCGGAAGCTTCAAGGCGTACGCCCGCCTGCATGAGGGCCTTCTTGACCTGGGCGTTGACCTCCCTGGGCGAGACCAGCATGGGGCAGGCGTATTTCTCGCAGACCCCGCACTCGGAGCAGAGCAGGGCCTCCCTGGCCACGGGGTTTGAGAGCACCTGGGATTGCGGCACCCGCATGAGCTTATGGGGATGGAGGCGGTGTCCGAGGAGGTTCCTGGGGCAGAGGTCCGTGCACTGGGTGCACTGGCAGCAGATGGTGCTGGTGATCCGCCGGACACGGACTGGGTCCATGATCTTGCGGGCCACCACCGTGTGGTCAGGCGGCAGAACGATCAGGCCGCTGGTGGTCTTGGTCACGGGCTGGCGCGTGTCGGGCAGCACGCGTCCCATCATGGGGCCGCCGTCCACGACCCTGAAATCGGCGATGGCGGCCCCGCCCGCAAAGGCGATCACATCGCTTACCAGGGTTCCCACGGGAACCCTGGCCACCATGCGTCGCCTCACTTCCCCCGTCACGGTCACGTATCGGTGGGTGGTGGGCGTGTCGTCCAAGGCCAGTGCCACGTTGCGGAGGGATTCCACATTGCTCACCACAGCCCCCACTTGCAAGGGGATGCCGCCCTCAGGCACCGTGCGGTCGAGCACTTCCCTGACCAGCACATGTTCGTCGCCTGCCGGATAGAAATCCTTGAGCTCAAACACTGCAAGCCGCCCGGTGGCGTCCTTTGCCACGGCGTCGCGCACGGCGGCCATGGCCCTGGAGTGCTTCCCCTTCAGGCAGATGATCCCTTTTCCAGCCCCGGTGCAGTCGAGCATCGCCGTCAGTCCGCGCACCACGGAGTCGGTTTCGGCCTCCAGGAGATAGGGGTCGCTCATGAGCAGGGGCTCGCAGGATGCGCCGTTCACAAGAACGGTGTCCACCGTAGCGTCCGCCTTGGCGTGGGTTGGAAAACCGGCTCCACCGGCCCCCACGACGCCCGCGTTCCGAATCTTATCGACAATCCGTGCTCTCATGGAGTTCCCTGTTGTCCGGCTGGGCGGACAGTCTCGGTTGTCACCTTCGCCGACGCTTCGTTCCATCCCGTCCAATGGTCACACTCTGCTCATGGCCTCAATCGTGAGACAGCGCATTTTTCAAACCGATCACGCTATCGTCGCGTTTCCCGCATCCGGGGCGAGCGGCGCTACCAGGCCTGCTCCAGAAGCCGCCTGACGTCGTCCAGGGACGGCGTTCTGGGGTTCGTGCCCGTGCAGATGTCCTCGACCACGTTCCTGGCCATGTCGTCCCGGCGCTCCCGGAAGATGGCCGCGTCGATCTTCAAGGCGCTTATGGAGTTGGGTATGCCCATGGACTCGTTCATCTCCCGAAGCGCGCGGATCAGGCTGGTGGTGCCTTCTTCCACGCTGGCGGCCGGCAGGCCCAGGATCTCCGCGATTTCCCGGTACTGCACGCCCACATGAAAGCTGTTGAACCGGACGACATAGGGAAGCATGACGGCGTTGGCCAGCCCATGAGGGATATGAAACAGTCCCCCCAGACTGTGGGCGATGCTGTGGGTGAGCC
>JAHFTI010000593.1 GCA_023265535.1 Opitutaceae bacterium | reverse complement strand
CTCCCTCTCGACGCCGCTCGCCTGTCTGTTCCTCAGGGCGGCATGCAGGGAGCCGCTCTTGTAGCCCGCCAGGGTGCAGAGGGCGTCCCCGCGCGCGTCGGCATCGAACTCCGTGGCGGGATCGAAGCCCTTTTCGCAGAGCGTGGTGATGATCTGCTTGATACCCACATCGAATTGGTCGAGCACACGCTCCGCTGCCCGCACGTCCGAGCTTTGGCGGGAGGCAAGGCTGGTGGCGCCTGACAGGAACTCCGCGCGCGCCACGATCTTGAGGGCGTGCCGCTGGGTGATGTGGGCGATTTCGTGGGCCAGCACTGCAGCCAGGTGGTCATCGTCGTCGCACAGTTCATAGAGACCGCGCGTGATGAGCACATAGCCCGAGGGGGCTGAGAAGGCGTTGATCTGTTCGCTATCCAACAGGCCGAAGCGCCACGTCATTTCCGGGCGTTCGGAGTACCTTGCGAGGGATTTCCCGATGAGGTTCAGGCGGTTCATGACGTTTTCGTCACGCACCAGGCCGCCGTAACGGGACACCACCTCGACAACGACGGACCCGCCGATGGTGCGTTCCTCCTCGCTACCGATGCCGGAGACCCCCTTGGCCATCTTGGCCACATCCATGGCGGTATCGATGCGCTTGTTGAGCTTGCCCAGGTCAAAATCAAAGCCGGGGGAGCTGCAGGCCAGGGTGAGCAGGGCCGCGGCGCCGCACAGGAGTTGGAATGGCCGTCTCATTTGAATTCCCCCTTTCCTTCCTGTTTCATGTATTCGAGCACCTGATCGGGGCCGATCTTGGCCGATTCCACCTCGAGCCAGAGTACGTCGGCACGGGCCGTGTTCATTCCCCTGCGGTCGGCATACTCCGAGGCTGCCGGGGCCAGCGGGCGGGCGGCGTTGGTTGCGGAGGAGGAACTGGCGGAGACGGGGATGATGTCGATGCCAGCGGTTTCCTTGGGTTCAGTATCTGCCACGTTGCCCTGAAAGACCCAGCCTTCACTTTTGTTTTCCTTCACGCGCAGCCAAAGGCCCTTGACCTCCTGCACCTGCAGCTTTTTGCCATAGGGAAGCTTGGCCACGGCCGGCGCCACCGCCGAGGGCGAGGCGAGCAGGTTTGTTTCCATTCGTTTGGTATAGGCGGTGCCGCCCACCGAGAAGGCCGCCAGGGCTGTGCCCGGGGCCAGCAACACTCCTGTCAGCAAGAGAGTCGAGGGTTTCATTTGGAGTCGAGTTTGATGAGAGGGGTCCAGTCGGCAGGGGCCTCCTGCCGGAGGTTCAATTGCGCCTGGGCGAGCCAGTGTTGGGTCATCTTGTCGTCGGCCTTGTGCCTGAGCGCTTCGGAAAGATAAGCGGCCGCTGCGGCAAAGTCCCGCCGTAAAAGCGCCGAGAAGCCGGCACTGTACCGCGTCAGGAACTCCTGGTCTGGATGGGGGCCGCTTCCGCGTCGGCCGACGAGTTCGTGCACCTCGATGGCCTCGAGTTTCCCCTTCACGCGCAGCAGGGCGAGCGGACGTGTGAGGAAATGGGATTGCACCCGGCGCGCTGTCAGCTCCCCGATCATGATTGCCGTGCCAAACTCCTTGTTGGCGCCCTCGAGGCGCGAGGCCAGGTTCACCGGGTCTCCCAGTACGGTGTAGTTGCGTTTCCGCTCCGAACCCATGTTGCCGAGGATGAGTTCCCCGGTGTTCACACCTACGCGCATGTGCACGTGGCAGCCGTGTTCCTGCAGGAAACGCGGGGCCAGCCTTGCCATGACTTCCTGCGCTGCGAGTGCTCCCTCGCAGGCGGCAAGGGCGTGGTCGTCGCGTGGAAGGGGAGCGCCATATACGGCCATGACGGCGTCACCGATGTACTTGTCGATGTACGCCCCATTGGAGAGGAGGGCCTCGCTCACCTGCTCGAGGTACAGATTGATCACCTCCAGCAGCTTTTCAGCGGGCATCTTTTCCGACAGGTCGGTGAAGCCGGCGAGATCCGAGAACAGCACGGATGCCTCCCGCCTTTCCCCGCCCATGCGCACCGCTGCGGGGTCGTGGACCAGCAACTGCACCACGGCCGGATCCACGTAGCTGCCGAAGATCGTCTGGATCTCGCGCTTCCTGGACTGCTCGTGCAGGAAATTCGAGGCGACCAGACAAAGCAGGGCAAGTCCCGCAGCGAAGACGAAGGTGAAGGGTGGGAAGAAGTGTGAGCTCGAGAGCAGGAGGTAGGAGCCCGCCAGGACCAGCAAGATGCCAGCCACGGCTGTCAGTGAAGGCACAAGCAGATGGCTGCGGCCCCTGCCGGACAGGCCGACCAGGAGAACGGCCGCACACACGGAAATCAGTTTCCACCCCCAGCCATGACTTCTGACAAAGGTGCCGTCCTTGAGGTTTGCCCAGGCGGTCCAGAGGGCGAGGGTGCCGGGTTCGATGCCATCCCCCACCGGGAGGGGCTTGGTGTCAAAGGTGCCGTGTGCATTGGCTCCCACGAACACGGTGCGTCCCAGTAGTGGGGGTGTGCCCCATTCGGGGGGCGTTTTCAGTTGTGCAATGGCCTTTGCCACGGAAGCCGTATCCATCTCGGGGGCCAGCTCCGCCACCTGCTCCAACATCGGGAGTCCGGCGGCCACATAGCCCCCCACCGATTGCACCGGCACGCCCTGCGCCTTGAGCTCCGCGAGACCGCCCGCCCAGCGGAGCAACTGGGGCTCCTTGGCATCTGTGCCTCTTTCCGGAAGGGCTGCGGCCACGAGGGAGGACGCGAGTTGCACACGACGCAGCACCCCGTCGTCGTCGGTGGAGTAAGTGACCAGCCCCGTGCGTGGCAGCCCAAAATGGGCCAGGTTGGCCTTGCGAAACTCCTCGTTCCAGAAGACGGGTTC
>JAHFTI010000592.1 GCA_023265535.1 Opitutaceae bacterium | reverse complement strand
GGCTGCGGAAGCGGGCGTGGCGGTGCAGGTGCGGGTGTGTGAGGGCGGGTAGGCGGGAAGACTGGCGGTCTCAGTGCGCCCAGGGCGGAGTGCCAGGGGGGCGCCCGTCGGCCTGACCGGGGGCCGCCCCACCCTTCTCCCCGGCATCACCCGCGCGCTGGAAGCGCAGGTAAAGGAATGAGGCGAAGAGGGTGACGACCGCCACGACGATGAAGGCGATGACCTGGTAGATCTGGCCGATGCGCGAGAGGTCGTGGAGGAAGAGTTTCAGGAGCGCCACGGCGAGCAGGGCCAGGGCGGCGTAGCGGGCGATCCTGCTGCGGCGGCGCAGGCCGAGCATGAGCAGGCCGAGCGCAAAGAGCGACCAGCCGATGGTGTAGCTCATGTCGCGGGCGAAGTTGCCCGAGAAACGGAAGCGCAGGTTCGTGCCCGCCTCGCTGAAAAAGTCGGCGATCTCGAGGTTGAGCAGCCAGAAGCCGAGGACGCAGGCCATGCCCAGCAGCCAGGGCGGCACCACCACGCCCAACACCCTGTCGCGGGGCGGGGCAAGCAGGCGGGCGGAGACCACGAGCGCGGCGATCGTGAAGCCGAAGGCGCCGAGGTACCAGTTGAGAAGGGGCATGTCCCCGCGCAGGTGGTAATGCAGGATGGCGGGGTTGAGGGCGAGGCGCACGAAGGCGATCACAAGGAGCCCCACGCCGGCCAGGCGCAGGCCGGGATGTGGGATGCGATGGAAGAGCCAGAGGAGGGCGGCACCCTCGGCGGCCCAGCCCAGCGTGATCCACTCGCGGTCGAGCTGCACCGGGATGACCACGGTGAGGAACAGCAGCGACACTCCGCCGAAAAGCGCAAGCACGTTGAGGCGGCGCGTGTCGTCCTCCGGGAAGAGGCGCAGGCAGGCGATCAGGGCGAGAAGCGAGGGAATCGAGAAGAGCATCGGGATGAGGCCCATGAAGTCGTTGGGCCAGGTGCGGCCCACGAGCTGGTGCACCAGCAGCGCCTGCAGGGGGCCTGCGAGGGCTGCGGTCACCCAGGGGGAACTCAGCGTGGGCAGGCGGCGGCGCAGGAAGAAGGCCTGCCCCAGGAAGAGGGCGTAGAAGCCGAGCTGCCAGCACAGGGTGTCGCCGGCGTTGGAGGGGGCGAGGCGGACGCCCTGCCAGCACCATTCCAGGGCTGCGACGGCGCCGAGGGCGACCAGGGTGAGCAGGCCGTTCTCGAGGAGCACTGCGAGTCCGCAGAGCAATACGGAGAGCAGCAGGGCCAGGCCGAAGACAGCGTGTGGCTCGGCGAGGGGCACGCGCAGCACCACCATCATGAGCAAGGTGAAGGGAAGCAGCGCGGAAAGCACGGGCAGGTGCGGCAGGAGCGCGGCGTCGGTGGGTGTGGTGGCATCAGTCGCGGAGGGCGCGGCGCCGGCCTTCGAAAAGCGGCGCAACAGAAGCCAGGAGGCGGCCAGGAAGAGCAGGCCGAAGAACCCGGCGAGCAGCACGAGCGAGCCCGGGGAGTCCCCGATGAGCTCCAGGGGCTTGCCCAGGATCGTGATGGCTACGGCGACGAGGGAGAGCACCAATGCGAGCACGACACCCAGCACGGAGCCGATCATGACGGCGGCGCCGATCGCCAGCAGGTCGACCAGCAGCATGACCGGCCAAACCACGAAGGGCAGGCCGGGCAGGCGTATCAGCGGAATCAATACAAGGGCGAGGGCGACGACCGGGAACCACTGCGCCCAGGGCAGGCCGCCGAAGCCGGGCCTGCGGCGCGCCATCACCAGCGGGAAGGCCACGTGCAGCACGGCGAAGCCGAGGACCACGCCGAGCTGCCAGTAAAGCGACGCCTCGGCGGGGGCGCTGGCGAGCCAGGAGGCGCACCAGAGGAAGCTGACCAGGCCGGCAGGGACATGCAGCACGGAGAGGCCGGGCGCACGCACCGAAAGGGCGAGCAGGCAGAGGTCCGCGCCCAGCAGCAGGCAGAGGGGCAGCAGCGGCTCCTGCATGAGCGAGGGGTACCCCAGGAGATGGAAGCCGAAGCCGAGCGAGAAGACGGCGAGGCCGGCGGCGGAACAATCCGCCCAGAGGCTCCCGGGGGAACGGCGGCGGGCGAACTCCGCGGCGGCGAGGAAAAGCAGGTCGAAGCCGAGGATGACCGTCAGGGCCACGGGCATCTTCCCGGCGTTGAAGAAGCGGTCCGTCCAGCCCATCTGCATGAGCATCGTGGCGAAGGCGGCGAGGCCGATCATGTAGGGCCAATTGCAATACAGGGCCACGGCGAGAAGGCCGGCGTCGAGCAGGGCGAGGTAGCCGAAGAGGGCGACGGGGTTGTCCACCCCGGTCGAGAGCAGCACCGGGGTGAGGAAGCCGCCGAGCAGGCCGAGCAGGGCGACGACCTGCGCACGCAGGCGGGCCGCCAGTACGAAGGCCGTTGCGGTGATCAGCACCATCAGCAGGAAGGTCGGGACCAGGCCGAAGAACTCAAAGTGGTAATGCGAGCGGCAGGCGAAGGTAACCGCATAGAGGCTGACGATGCCCGAGGCGCAGAGGGTCTGGGAGAGCGTCTGGAGGCCGCGCCGGGCGAGGACGAGGCCACCGACGAGCATGCCCAGACCGGTGAGGAAGGCGCAGGCCACGCGCACCTCGGGGGGGACCCAGTTGTTCTCGATGGAGAGCTTGACGAAGAGGGCCACGCCAAAGAAGGCGGCAAGGCCGCCGATCCAGGCCAGCAGGCGCACGCCCATGAAGAGCTCCCAGTTGATGAGCGGCCCCTCGACCTCGGGGGCGGCGGGGGCGGGGGCTGCCGCCACGGGTGCGGGGGCGGAAGCGGAGGCGGGGGCAGGGGCTGCGGACTTGGCTGGAAACGCCGGTG
>JAHFTI010000591.1:932-2863 GCA_023265535.1 Opitutaceae bacterium | reverse complement strand
CACCGGCCTTGGCCTCTCGACCGCGCACGGCATCGTCACCCAGCACCAGGGTTGGATCGACGTGGAGAGCCAGCCGGACCAGGGCACCTCGTTCCGGGTCCATCTCCCGCTCAGCCCCGAGGCCAGCGTCCCCCGCCACTTCTCTGATCCCTCCACCCCCCGGGGCAACGAGCGTATCCTGCTCATCGAGGATGACACCGTTGTGGCCCACACGCTCGGCATCTACCTCAACACCCTGGGCTATCGTGTCACCGCCTGCACCAACGGCGTCGAGGCCCTCGCCACCTGGAAACAGCAGTTTGGTGCCTTTGAGCTCGTCTTCACCGACATGGTCATGCCCAACGGCCTCTCCGGTCTCGACATCCTGCGCACCCTGCGCCGTGAACGCCCCCGCCTGCCCGCCGTCATCCTGACGGGCTACAGCAAGGAGCTGCTCGATGGACAGGCAGGCCTGGACGATCGCACCGTGGTCCTTTCCAAGCCCAGTGAACCCTACGCAATCGGTGCCGCCATCCGCGCCGCCCTGAACGCCTCAACGGGCCGCCAATAATTCCTGCCATGGCCAAGCTTCTTTTAGTCGAGGACGATCTCTACCTGAGAAAACTGGTGGTCCAGGCCCTCACCGACCAGGGGCACACCCTCTCGGTTGCCGGTGACGGGCGAGAGGCGCTCTCCCACCTCGCCCTCTCCGTTCCCGACCTGCTCATCACCGATGTCATCATGCCCGAGATGGACGGCTTCGAGCTGATCATGAAGGTCCGCAGGACCTATCCGCAGCTCCGGATCCTCGCCATCTCCGCGGGCGGCCGCAACAGGTCCTCGACCTACCTCGACATCTCGAGGACCATCGGCGCCGACCGCGTCCTCGGCAAGCCCTTCGACCTGCCCGACCTCTTCGCCGTCATCAACGACCTGGTGCCTTCGCCGACCTAGCCTCCGCTCCGCAGCCGTGCCGCATGGGCCGTGTCATCGCTGCCCCCGGTCCAGGTTCCGGTACTGGATCGCCTCCAGCAGGTGCGGGGTCTCGATGCGCTCCTCGCCCGCCAGGTCCGCGATCGTGCGCGCCACCTTCAGGATGCGGTCGTGCGCCCGCGCCGAGAGCCGCAGCCGCTCCATCGCCTGCTGCAGCAGGTCGCCCAGCCGTGTATCCAAAAGGCAATGACGCCGTATCAGCGCGTGGCTCATCTCCGCGTTGGTGCGCACCGCCGTGCCCTCGAAGCGCCTCGCCTGCACCTCGCGCGCCCGCTGCGTGCGCGCCCGGATCGCCGCCGAGCACTCCCCGGGCGCCTCGTTCCGGAGCTCCGCGATGCTCAGCGCCGGCGCCTCCACCTGGATGTCGATGCGGTCGAGCAGCGGCCCGCTGATGCGCGAGCGGTAGCGCTGCACCTGCACCGGCGTGCAGCGGCATTCGCGCGACCTGTCCCCCAGGTAGCCGCAGGGGCAGGGATTCATGGCCGCCACCAGCATGAAGGAACACGGGAAGCTCGCCTTGCCAGAGCTTCGCGACACCACCACCACCCGGTCCTCCAGCGGCTGCCTGAGCACCTCCAGCGCCGAGCGCTTGAACTCCGGCAATTCATCCAGGAAGAGCACCCCGTGGTGCGCCAGCGAGATCTCACCGGGCGCCGGCACCGAGCCGCCCCCCAGCAGCGCGATGTCCGACACCGTGTGGTGCGGAGCGCGGAAGGGCCGCATGCCCCAGCGTATCTCCCCGTTGATCGTCCGCCCCGCCGCAGACTGGATGCTCAGGATCTCCAGGAACTCCTCGTTGGTCGGCGGCGGCATGATCGTGGGAATGCGTTTCGCCACCATGCTCTTCCCGCTCCCGGGACTGCCCGTCACCAGCAGGTTGTGCCCGCCGCTCACCGCCACCTCCACGCAGCGCCGCAAAGCCGCCTGCCCCTTCACCTCCGAGAAATCCCCCTCCTCCT
>JAHFTI010000591.1:0-922 GCA_023265535.1 Opitutaceae bacterium | reverse complement strand
TCACGCCCCCCCTCTGCCTCCCCCGCGCGCCGCGCCTGCGGCTCCAGCCTCAGCTCACCCGACAGGAAACGCTTCGCCTGCTGCAGGCTCGTCACGCCATGCACCTGCAGGCTCTCCACCAGCGCCGCCTCCGGGGCATTCGCCGCCGGCAACACCACCCCCCGCCTCCCCAGGCGCCTCGCCAGCCTCGCCAGCGCCAAGGCCCCGCGTATGGGCCGCGTCGCCCCCGACAGGCTCAGCTCCCCCGCGATCAGGTAGTCCCCCAGGTGTGGCGCTTCCAGCTGCCCTGTCGCCGCCAGTATTCCCAGCGCAATCGGCAGGTCATAGAGCGGTCCCTCCTTCCTCAGGTGACCGGGTGCCAGGTTGATCGTCGTGCGCAGCCTCGGCATGTGAAAGCCGCCGTTGTCCAGCGCGGAGCTCACTCGGTCCAACGACTCCTTCACCCCGGTGTCCGGCAGGCCCACCAGCACGATGTCCGGCACCCCCGCCTCCCCCGTGTTCACCTCCACATGCACCGGCTCCGCCGATACCCCCTGCAGCGAGGCGGAAAGAATGTTCGCAAGCATGCCTGGGTGTGTGCCCGCTTTTCCTGTAAAAGGCAAAAATAATTATACAGTATGAAATAAAAAGTGTGTTGCGACCATCCTTACTGGTGCAGTCCTGCACGCTCCTGCATCAGCCTCCCTTGGTTCAGCCCTGCACGCCGGGCCCTGGTTTGCCCCTGTGGCACCGGTGTCTCACTCGGCCGTCTGCACGGCGGCCGCCCCGGTGCCCGACGCCGCGCACCCAAGGGCCACGCCGGTCTCGCCTGCTCCTCCCGCCCCCCCCTGCCGTCCGCCTTCCTACTCGTACCTCAGCGCGTCGATCGGGTCCATCTGCGAGGCCTTGCGCGCCGGATAGTAGCCGAAGAAGATTCCGATCG
>JAHFTI010000590.1 GCA_023265535.1 Opitutaceae bacterium | reverse complement strand
GCGGCTTGCCTCCCCCCGACCCCGCAGCCAGACTTCCACCATGCTCTCCACCCTCATCATGACCATCATCGGGGCGGACCGCCCCGGTCTCGTGCAACTCGTCGCCGACCGCGTCGCCGCCCACGGCGGCAACTGGCTGGAGAGCCGCATGTGCCGCCTCGGCGGCGAGTTCGCCGGCATCGTGCGCGTCGAGCTGCCCTCCGGCTCCGCCGCGGACCTCACCGCCTCGCTCTCCGCGCTCGAGGGCCAGGGCCTCCGGGTCGTCGTGCACGCCGAGGGCGCCGCCGTCCGCCAGGCCCAGGCCGGCCGCCTCGAGTACCTCGAGATCGTCGGCAACGACCGCCCCGGCATCGTGCGCCAGATCACCGGCGTGCTCGCCGCCCACTCCGTCAACGTGGAGGAATTCTCCTCCGAGTGCGTCGACGCCCCCATGGGCGGCACCCAGCTCTTCCAGGCCCGCGCCACCGTGCTCGTGCCCGCCGGCGTATCCACACAGCTGATACGCTCCGAGCTCGAGAAGCTCGCCTCGGACCTCATGGTCGACCTGCGCCTCTCCCAGGACTGAGCCGGCCTTCCGTATCCACGTTTTCACTACGCCCCGCATCCGCCCTTCCGCCGGGGCCCCGCCCCAACCCAGCCCCTCCACCACACCCGCGGCACCGGCACGACTGTGCCACCCTCTGCCGCAGCAGCGGCACCCTCCGAAGCTGCTGGAGCAGCGCAGGAGGGATCCATCCGGCCTCCGTCCTCCGCCCCCATGTCCGCCCCCTCCCCATTGAAGGGCTGCAGCCTGCTCCTCCTGGAGGATGAGCCGCTCCTGCGCCGCAGGCTCGCGCGCCAGCTCACCGACCAGGGCCTCGAGGTCACCGCCGTGGGCACCGTCGCCGAGGCGCGCAACGCCCTCTCCTCCCTCGCCCTCGACCTCGCCCTGCTCGACGTCAACCTGCCCGACGGCACAGGCCTCTCCCTGCTCGCCGACGGCCTGGTCCCCGCCAGCTGCGCCACCCTCGTCATGACCTCCGAGGGCGCCATCGAGGGAGCCGTCGAGGCCATGCGCCTGGGCGCCGCCGACTACCTGGCCAAGCCCTTCGAGCCCGGCGACCTCCTGCCTCGCCTCCTGCGCGCACGCATCGCCCTGCGCCGCCGCCGCGGCGAACAGTTCCGCCGCGAGCAGGATGCCGCCGCCGGCCCCGACTTCGTCTTCGGCGCCTCCCTCGCCGCCCTGCGCGCCACCGCCGACCGCATCCTCGCCGCGGACCGCCGCCTGCGCGATGCCGCCCCTCCCCCCATCCTCATCGAGGGCGAGACGGGCACCGGCAAGACCAGCCTCGCCCGCTGGCTCCACCGCAACGGACCGCGCGCCGACGGCCCCTGGGTCGAGGTGAATTGCTCCGCCCTTCCCGAGTCCCTCGCCGAGTCGGAGCTCTTCGGCCACGAACGCGGCGCCTTCACCGACGCACGCGAGGCCCGCATCGGCCTGCTCGAGGCGGCCGCCGGCGGCACCCTCTTCCTCGACGAGCTCCCCAGCCTTTCCCCCGCCACCCAGGCCCGCCTCCTCAAGGCCATCGAGGACCACAGCATCCGCCGCGTCGGCGGCAACCGCAGCATCGCCGTCGACGTGCGCATCATCGCCGCCACCAACAGCGACCTGCGCGTGCTCTGCGCCGAGGGCCGCTTCCGCGAGGACCTGCTCCACCGCCTCGACCTCTTCCGCCTGCGCATCCCACCCCTGCGCGAACGCGGCGACGACATCGCCGAACTCGCCCTCGCGCTCGCCGCCGGCATCGCGCGCAACTACCGCCTGCCCGCCCCCACCCTGCCCCCCGAGGGCCGCGCCCGCCTGCTCGCCCACACCTGGCCGGGCAACGTTCGCGAACTCGCCCACGAGATCGAGCGCTCCCTCGTCTTCGAGGACGACCAACTTCAGTTCCGCGCCCTCTCCCACGCCACCGCCGCCGGTCGCCCCAGGCAGCCAGGCGAGGATTTCCGCTTTCCGGAAGAGGGCTTCTCCCTCGACGACACCATCGACCGCTTTGTGCAGAGCGCCCTGCGCCAGGCGGAAGGCAATGTTTCCGCCGCAGCCCGCCTGCTTGGAGTCACCCGCGACTTCGTACGTTATCGCCTTCGCGACAAGCAGGACAGGGCCGACGCCTCCCGCTGACTCCAGGGTATCCCCCTGCCCACCCCGGGGCCCGCCTTCGCCTCGTCCCCTCCCTTGGGACCCTGCACCCAGGCGCAAGCCGATGCCTTGGGTATATTCACCCAACCGCGCCGGGAGGCAGTCATGCGCCGGTTTATCCTATCAAACGAGTATTCAGCTCCTTACAAAATTAAATGCCGCCTGGCACGCCCCCTGCAAGGGAAAGGCTTCTCTCTTCATCATGAATAAACTCCTGAAGTACCTCATCCTCTCACTGGGCCTCAGTCTGAGCGCCCTGTTCGCCGGAACCGAAACCCAAACCTCCGCTGGCCCTGGAACGCCTCCCACCACCACTCCCCCGACCACCCCTGGCCCGCGCGTCGATCCCGCACTCCTTCCCGATTCGATCAAGGCCCTCATCGAGCAATTCAAGACACAACGCGAGGCCCTCCTGGCCGAGCGCCGTGCCAAGATCGAGGCCCTCAAGAACATGACCGAGGAGGAGCGCAAGGCCGCCATCGAGCAGTTGATTGCCGCCCAGAAGGCCCTCAACGCCGAACAGCGCGCCCTCGCCAAGACGATCCGCGACGAGATCCGCAAGCTGCGCGAGCAACGCCGCACCACTGGCGGCTGAGGCACTCGCTTTTCAGGTATTGGACAACGCAGGACGGGAGAACATCCCGTCCTGCTTTTTTGCTGGGTAGCAGCTTCCTGTTCGCGAATAATC
>JAHFTI010000589.1 GCA_023265535.1 Opitutaceae bacterium | reverse complement strand
AAGGGCAACTACGGCCTCGTCCTGCGCCAGATTCCCAACCGCATGTTCGGCCTGCGCGACATTGGCCTGCCGGACAAGATCCGCGAGCTGCTCTACCGCCCCCGCGGCCTCATCCTCGTCACCGGCCCGACAGGCTCCGGCAAGTCCACCACGCTTGCCTCCATGATCAATTATATCAACGAGGCGCGCGACGGTCACATCATCACGATCGAGGACCCGATCGAATACTACCACACGCACAAGCGTTGCATCGTCACCCAGCGCGAGGTGCACGTCGACGTCCCCAGTTTCTCGGAAGCCATCCGCCGCGCCCTGCGCCAGGACCCCGACATCATCCTCGTGGGTGAAATGCGAGACCTCGAGACGATCGAGGCCGCCATCAGCGCCGCCGAAACCGGCCATCTCGTGTTCGCCACCCTGCACACCAACAGCGCCGCCAAGACCATCGACCGTATCGTCGACGCCTTCCCGGCCAACATGAAGGAGATGATCCGTACCCAGCTGGCCTCCTCCCTGGTTGCCGTTATTTCGCAAACATTGTGCAAAAAGATCGGTGGCGGCCGCATCGCCGGCTTTGAGATCATGGTGAACACCACCTCGATCGCCTCGCTCATCCGCGAGAACAAGACCTTCCGCATCCCCTCCGATATTCAGACGGGTGCGCATCTTGGCATGATCACGATGGATACGCACCTGCTGAACCTCGTGAATCGCGAGTTTGTCAGCGCCGACGAGGCCCTCGACAAGGCCCAGGACCCCGTCGTGATGCGCGAAAAGCTCATCCAGATGGGCCATCAGCTGCGGGCCCTCTGACCCCTGCCAAGCCGTCGCCCAAGGCCTTCCCCCGCTCCTTCATCCCTTTGTCCCTGCAGAAAAAAGCAGGGGAAGTGGAAAGGAACTTGTTTGACGTAGTTTTGTCCGTTAGGCCCCCTTGTGTTTCGTACACATTTTTCAGCCTGCCCCCCTGTTGCCCCCCACAGTAACAGAGCGCTTTTCCTCCTCGGGACAGCGTTCGGTCAGGCCGTGTTTTCGGATCCTAGATGTGTAAGCCGCGCCACCACTGACATGCATCACCTCTCTTCCAAGCTGTTCCGCCAAGGTCTTATCGCCGCAGCGTTCGTCCTGCAATTTGTGCTCCTCTGCACCGGAGCCTTTGCGGCCTCTCCTGCGCAGGATGGGTACAATCCGGACGTCGACGGCCTCGTCTACACCTCCGTGATCCAGCCCGACGGCAAGCTCGTCATCGGCGGCAACTTCACCAAGGTCGGCGAAACCAGCCGCAAGAACCTCGCCCGCCTCAATGTTGACGGCTCGGTGGACACCAGCTTCGTCGCCGACGTCGACGGCCCCGTCTCCACGATGCTCCGCCTCTACGATGGCTCCCTCATCATCGGCGGCCAGTTCGGCACCGTGAAGGGCCTCGTCCGCCTTGGCCTTGCCCGCATCAGCTCCGCAGGCGTGGTCGACACGCTCTGGAAGCCCGGCCTGAGCTACACCATCCCTTCCAACCCGTTGTTCTCCACCTTCCGCGTCAAGGCTCTCGCCCTCCAGCCCGACGGAAAGCTGCTCGTCGGCGGCCACTTTGACACCTTCTACCCCGACTCCACCAACGCCGCCACCACGGTCGCCAAGTCCAACATCCTCCGCCTCAACTCCAACGGCTCCCTCGATACGACCTTCACCGCCGCCGTCGACGACGTCGTCATGGCCATCGTCGTGCGTCCCGATAACCGGATCGTCGCCGCCGGTGGTTTCACCCAGGTGACTGCCGCCATCGCCGGTGCCACCAGCTCCACCGCCGTTGCCACGACGGTCGGCCGCATCGCCCGCTTCACCCAGGATGGCAAGTACGACGCCACCTTCCTCACCACCTACAACAACCGCGTCAACGTCCTCCTGAACGACCCCGACGGCGGCCTCTACGTCGGTGGCGCCTACACGGCGGTGACTCCGATGGACCCCACCACGGTCAATACCTCCACTCCGAAGCTCCTCACAGCCCCGCGCACCGTCAACAATCTCAGCCTCCTCCAGGACAACGGGTGCCTCTCCACCACCTTCGGCACCACTGCCAACGGTGAGATCCTGGCCCTCGCCCTTCAGCCCGACGGCGCCCTGCTCGTCGGTGGCAACATCAACGAGATCATCTCCGCCTCGCCCTACACCCGCGCAGGCGTCTCCTACGTGGGCCGCGTGCTGCCCACCGGTTTCCCCGACCAGACCTTCTACTGCGGCGCCAACCAGGTGGTCACCACCATTCAGGTCCAGTCCGACGGCAACATTCTCCTCGGCGGCTATTTCGCCCGCATCACCGTTGCCGGCGACACCCTGAGCACGCCCCGCAATCACGTCGCCCGTGTGCAGCCCGATGGCACCCTCGACGCAGACTTCAGCCCGGCTCCCTCCGGCGCCTATTCGAATGTCCAGGTCCTCAGCTCCGGCAATTTCCTCCTGAACGGTTCCTTCAACGACATCGCTGGCACCACCCGCAACGGCTTGGCGGTTATGACCCCCACCGGCGTCATCCAGTCCGATTTCTCCGAACTTCGCACCAATGGCACCATCAATGCCGCGGCTCTCGTGCCCGATGGCTCCGGCTCCGTGATCATCGGTGGTACCTTCACCGGCATTCGCCGAAACGGCGAGAACACGACGGTCGCCCGTTCCTACCTCGCCAAGATCCTGGCCAGCGGCGCGGTCGACACCACCTGGACGCCTGACACCCTCGACGGCGCCCTCATCGCCCTCGCGATCCAGCCCGACGGCAAGATCATCATTTCGGGCAATTTCAACACGGTCGGCACCACGTCGCAGTACTACATGGCCCGTCTGGACAAGGACGGCAAACTCGACACCACCTTCAATACTGCCCCGAGCCTTCCTCC
>JAHFTI010000588.1 GCA_023265535.1 Opitutaceae bacterium | reverse complement strand
CTCGCTGGCCATTGCGCAGGGGCACGGCTGGTGTCCGGCCTGGAGTGGCGCCCTCTTCCCCGGGCACGTGGAGAAGGCGCTCATGGTGCGCGAGGACTTCGCGGCGACCGCCGAGCATGCTGCCCTGCTGCGCGCCCTTATCGCCTCCGGCGCCTGGTGCGACGAACCACACAAGCGCGCCGAGCTCGCCACGCTGCTCTCCTCGCAGGACTGCCTGCGGGTGCCAGCCGAGATCCTGCGGCCCGCCCTGTGCGGGCCCTTCAACTTCGGCCAGGGCCATGCCGAACACATTCCGGACTTTCACATTTTCCATGCGGGAGGGGCGCAAGTCCCCACCCTGGGGCGCGCCCAGTCGGTCCAGCGGGACCTGGCCGCCGCAGGCCTCATCGGGCAGCAGCTGCCCTCCGAGCTGCCCGGCCTGCTGTTCCGCGAGGACCTGCATTACGCCGCGAGCTCAGCGTGCGCCGGCTCCCTCGTCTCCAGCGCACGCTGACCCACCTTCATTTCCCATTTCCATGCCACTCATTCCACACACACAGCAGGCGGGCGATCCCGGCTTTGCACCCGAACAGAAGGAATACCTGCAGGGTTTCATGGCGGGAGTGATGGCCTCCGGCCAGTTTCCCTTCGTCGGCACCACTGCGGCCGGCCTGCTGGCTGCGAATCCCGCGGCCGCCACCAGTGGTAACCTCGCCGCTCCGGAGGAGCAGGAGGCACTGGTGCACGGCACCCCCCTTTCGGAGCTGTGCAAGCAGGAGCTGTGGAAACACGAGGAGGATCCGCTCGATGCCTGGGAACGGCTCCTCCGCTGCGCCCAGGAGGACAGGCTGCCCGACGCGGAGAACGACTACCGCTTCAGGACTCACGGTCTCTTCAACGTGTCGCCCGCGCAGGACAGCTTCATGATTCGGCTGCGCATCCCCGCGGGGGAACTGAGCGCACACCAGCTCAGGGGCCTGGCCTCGGTCTCCGAGGAGCTTGTCGGCGGCTATGCACACATCACCACGCGGGCCAACCTGCAGGTCCGGGAGATACGCCCGCGCAACATCATCGAGTTGCTCACGCGCGTCCAGGACCTGGGCCTCACCGCCAAGGGCTCGGGTGCCGACAATATCCGCAACATCACCGCCTCACCCGACTCGGGCTTCGCGCCGGGCGAGCTCATCGACGTGCGCCCCCATGCCAAGGCGCTGCACCATTACATCCTCAACCATCGCGACCTCTACGGGCTGCCCCGCAAGTTCAACGTGGCCTTCGACAACGGCAGCCTGCTGAGCGCCGCCGCCGACACCAACGACATCGGCTTCTTCGCGGTGCGTGTCACGGAATCGAGCCTCAGTCACCTGCCGCCGGACGCCCCGCGACCCGAGCCTGGCATCTATTTCCGCGTCCAGCTGGGCGGCATCTCGGGGCACGGGGACTTCGCACGCGACACCGGCCTGCTCGTTCCCCCCTCGGAGATCGTGGCCCTGGCAGTCGCCATGATCCGGGTGTTCCGCGACCACGGTTGCCGCAGCGACCGCAAGAAGGCCCGCCTCAAATACCTGCTCGAGGAATGGGGCGTGGAAAAGTTCATCACGGAGAGCTCCAAGCGCCTTTCGTTCCCGCTGCGCCATCTCGCGCTCGGGGCCTGCGAGCCCCGGCGCCACGTCGAGAAGCAGGGCTGGCTTGGCGTCCGCCGCCAGGCCCAGAAGGGACTGTGCAGCGTGGGCATCGGCGTTCCGGTCGGGCGCATGTCCCCCAACCAGATGCGCGCCCTCGCCGAGCTCGCGGACAAGTATGGCACGGGCGAGCTGCGCCTCACCGTCTGGCAGAGCCTGATCATCCCGCACATCGCCGAGAAGGCCACGGACTCGGTATGTCGAGCCGTGAAACGCATGGGCTTTTACACGGAAACCTCGCTCGCCGCCGGCGGCATCATCGCCTGCACGGGCAGCCGCGGCTGCAAGTACGCCGCGGCCGACACCAAGGGTCATGCCACCAGCCTCATCAGGCACCTCTCCGACAAGTACCCGGAGCTTGGCTCGGCCATCAACATCCACTTCACGGGCTGCCCGAATTCCTGCGCACAGCACTACTGCGGGGACATCGGCTTCATCGGGGCCCGCCTGGCCGATGGCACGGAGGGCTACAATGTGGTCCTCGGCGGCGGCATGGACCAGGAGCAGGGCATCGCCCGCGAGCTGTTCCGGGGCGTGCGCGCCTCCGAGGTCACCGCACTGGTCGACCGCATCATCACCACCTACCTCGCCAGGCGCGAACGCGGCGAGAGCCTGGTAAGCTGGGCAAGGCGCCATGAGCTGCGCTCCCTGCAGGAGCTGCTGTCCTGAGCATGGCAGCGCCCCCTCCCACCGTATCCAATCCTTAACTACAGTCACCCGGGGCCCCCTGGGGCCCGAACTCCCCTTCGCACCATGAGCACCGTCCCCGTCATACCCGACACCGCTCCCTTCAGCCCCGCGCAGAAGGCCTGGCTCAACGGCTTTCTCGCAGGCCTCTTCTCCCGCGGCACTGCCGGGGCGGGCGCCAGCGCTGCGGCAGTCGCGGCGCCGGCGCTGCAGCCGCTGACTATCCTGTTCTCCTCGCAGACAGGCACCTCGGAACGCCTCGCCAAGAAGGCGGCCAAGCTCGCCGGCAAGCGCGGCTTCGCCCCCACCCTCCTGGAGGCGTCGCAGGCCAGCCTGCAGAAACTCTCGCAGGAGAGCACGGTCCTGCTGCTCACCAGCACCTACGGGGACGGCGAACCGCCCGATTCCGGAAAGGCGCTGCACGGCGAGCTGCGTGCCGCGTCGGGCACTCCCCTTGCCGCGTTGCGCTATTCGGTCTGCGCCTTCGGCGATTCCAATTACCCGAAGTTCTGCCAGGCGGGAAAGGACTTCGATGCCG
>JAHFTI010000587.1 GCA_023265535.1 Opitutaceae bacterium | reverse complement strand
GCTCCGGGGAGTCGCGGAAGGCGGCGCATTCCTGGGAGAGCTCGAAGCGCAGCCTGTCGCGCTCGCGGACGAGTTCCAGGCGGCGCGCCTTCCAGGCCTTGGCATCCATTCCTGGAGGACAACTGCGCTCAATGCCGGCATCGGCCTGGGCATGATCCGCTGCGAGCTGGAGCACACGCTGGAGACGCGGGTTGCCCTGGCTTTCCTCGATCACGCTACGAAGCGCCGCCGTTCCGAAGGGTGTGGCGGGGCCGTGCTTGGCGGTCTCCATGTCGATCTGCGCAAGCAGGCGCGTGGCGATGACGAGGTTTTCCATGGCGGCCACGGAAATGCGCTTGGAATACTCCGGATCCGTGCGGGCGAGCTGTTCCTGCTCCTGCCGGTTGAGGGCATTCCAACGCTCGGGCTCGATGTTCCTGGGGCGGATGGGAGGCGGATCCATCATCACGCGGGCCACCTCCTGCAGGGCGCGCGCGGAGGCGCGGCGCAGGAAGGACATGGCGATGGCTGACTCGGTGCTGTCGCCCACCTTGGTGCCGGACTTGCCGAAGACGCCGTTGAGGGTGCCGGCCAGCCTGAGCAGCTGGTCCTGGTTGCCAAAGCCGGGCCCGAGCGCGAGCTGGAGGACCTGGGCGCGCGACTTCTCCGGGAGCTTTTTCCATTCGTCGAAACCGTGCAGGCGGCAGATCGCGTTCAGGGCACGCTCGGCGTACTTGATCGGGCCCTTGCTGATGTCCTGCCCGGTCTCGTGCTGGTGGTGGGAGGCCTGGATGAAATCGCAGAAGGCGTGCATGGCGTTGTGCGCCCGGGTGTAGTCGGGCCCGAGCGTGGTGCGGAGGGCGTCGAGCGCCTGCTTCTGGTTGGTGAAACGGTTGGCGCTGTAGCCGACACCACCGTCGCCGCCCACCGAGAAGGTCTGCACCAGCACCTGGGCGGGCTTCTTGCCTGCGAGGCGGAGGCTGCGACGGCCCTGAACCTCCTGCTCGGCGCCGAAGCCGAGGTAGGCCTCGGGATTCTCATACTGGCGCTCGATGTTGCGACGGTACTTCAGGGAGAAATTCATGAGATCCATGGGCACGTGGGGAGGAGGCACGTCGTTTTGCCCGCGGTGGAAACTGATCTCGAGCCCCTCGACGCTGAAGGCCCTGCCCTGCCCTTTCTCGAGGGCGGAGAGCTTGGTGCTGAGGTTGGGATTGGAGAGCTTGTCGAAGTACTCGGCGAGATGACGGAAAAGCGCCGCCTCGCGCACGTCGTCCTCGGCCTCGACCGTGAGATCGCCGTCGCGCGTGCCGTCGCCCAGCGGGCTGCAATTGCTGACCATGACCTTCCCGATCTGCTTCTGCCCCGCGGCGGCGAGCTCCTGGTTGGCGGACTTGATGGCGAGCTTCAGGGCATGCTTGAGCAACTCGTGGCGCGCCACGTCCATCGTGAGCAGGAGGTCCTCGCGACCGCCTCCGATGCGGGGGTCCTTGGCCTGGGCCACCTGCTCGCTGCGCGTGAGGTTCAGGGCGACCTGCAGGCCCGCCTTTGCGAGCGCGTTGCCCTCCTCGCCGGGGCTGGCCTGCAATTGCTTCTCCCAGTCGGTGACGACGCCCGCATCCTTCATGAGCACGAGCAGGTTGGGCTTGTTGGGATCGAGGGGCGGCAGGGCCTTGCCGGCGTCGGGATCGTCGAAAGGCGTGGCGGAAAACAGGCTGCCCGCGAGGACAAGGGTGCCAACGAGAAGACGCAGCTTCAGAAAGGCTTTCATGATGGGACCGGGTAGGAGGGGAAGTGGGACGCGGAGGAAGTGACTTTGGGAGGGCGATGCCCGCTGTGGATCGGCTGGAGGGAGGCGGCCGGTGGGAAGTCCGGGGAGGGGCGTCAGCGGGGGAGGCTAGCGGCCTGGCTGGCCGAGAAGCAGAGCCGACTCGGCGTCCTGAAACTCGACCGTGCGGGAGCTCAGGATACGTCCCTGGGCATCCATGAGCACGTCGAGCTGAACGCTCCCCGTGGCCTGCCGGCCGAGGGAGTCGGCGCTGGTGGTGCTGCATTGCACGCGCAGCAGCTCGGTGCCGTCGGCATTCTGCTGGCGCGAGAGGATGCGCGGGTCGGCGGCGATGCGCAGGCTGTTGCGGCCGGCGGTCTTCTCGAAGCCCACGCCGGCAAGCGAAGGCTCTGCAGCCAGGTCTCGCGCCAGGTTGGGGTAATTGCGGGCGGGGCCACGGGGTAGTTTTGTGGTGGATACAGGCACGGCGGCCTGCGTGGCGGCAGGGGGACGGGCCTGGGCAGGGGTCTCGCTGAGGATGGGGACGATCACCGAAACCTCTCCCGGCTTGGGCGCGGTGGAGACCATCCTGATGGGGGTCCCGCCGATGGTCGGTGCCGAGGACGGGGGGGAAGACGGGGAGGAGTACGAAGGGGCCTGGGCATTGCCGGAGGCAGGCTGTGAACCGCGCGCGGGGGCCGGGGCGCCAGTGCCGCCGGGTGAAGGACGCACGGTGCGGGGCGACGCGACAGCGACAGTCGGCTCCGGACCGGTCGAGCTGTTCATCGGAGGCAGCACCGGATTGTTGTCGTAGGAGGACTGAGCAGGCGTGGACGCCTCAGGGGCAGGGGTGGAGGCAGGGCTGCGCGAGCCGTTGTCCGTGATCCCCGGGGTGCGCCCCCAAAGCTCGTCCACGAGGGAGCGGCGGAACTCATCGGGCAAGACGGAGACGAGCAGCATGAAGAAGAACACCACCCAGGTGAAAAGAAGGCCGAGCAGGGCGCGACGGCGACGCGGAGCCTGGCCGGGCTTCAGGACCCAGGGGGGCGAGAGCAGGCTGCGCCAGCAACGCAAGCAGCTGAAGAGCGCCAGGAAGAGGGCGATCGGAATCAGGCCGGCAAGGGGCCAGGAGGCGTTGGTGAAATC
>JAHFTI010000093.1 GCA_023265535.1 Opitutaceae bacterium | reverse complement strand
GCCGTCGGTGGCCACGCCATCGGTGGGGGCGCTGGAGGGCGACCAGGCTTCACCGGGACGCGCCTGGTAGATCTTTCCGCCACTCACCAGGGCCAGCACCTTGCCCGGCCCCGCGATGGCCCTGAAGAGGCTTTTGCCCTCGAGTGATAGGCTCGGTGTGGGCATGGTCCCGTCGGGGCGCAGAGTCTCGAGGCTCTCGTAGCGCGCCACGCTCCAGGACTTCCCGTCGCTGCCCGGGAAAACGCCGGCCACGTCGGAGTCCCGGTTCTCCTGCACGAGGCGAAAGTTAATCCCGTCCTTCGTGTGGTAGAGGTTGCCCCGGTCCTCCACCACATAGCCGTCGGGCAGTTTCCAGCCCTGGGAGGCGAAGCTCAGGGGGGCGGCTTCCGAGGCGCCCATGAGTGGGGCGCAGAGCAGGGCCAGCAGGAGTGCGACGGAGCAGTTGCGGAAGGGAGGCACGGCGGAGTGGGGCATGGGGCGGGGGGGCGGTTTCAGGACTTCGTGTTCTGCTTCAGCGGAGGCAGGTACCTTTCCGGCACGTTGAGCGGGTTGAAATGCGAGGGCATGCTGCGTGCGGCGTAGCGCGCCAGGGTGGGCAGGTAGAAGGCGATGATGGCGAGCTTCAGGATCACGAGGCCGCGCAGGGGCCCACCAAGGGTCCAGAGCACCAGTGCAAGCGCCAGGAAGGCGCCGCCGCAGAAAGACCATTCCAGGAACAGCACCAACGCATTGCCGCCCCCGGCAAAGTGCGCGCGGGCGTTGCGCAACGCCACCGCCGCACAGAGCGCCTGGACAAAGCGGCGATACTCCTGGCTGCGGTCGGCGAAGTTGTAGAGCCCGAGGTACTCCTCGTTGGTGAGGGTCAGGCTCCCGCGCAGCCTGCTCAGGATCTGGCACTCAAAGCGGTTGCGCTGCACACGTGTAGGGAAATAGCGGATACGGATGCGCGTGATGTCCGCCAATGGGATCCGCTCCGGCTCGCGTGGAGCCGAGCCCAGGGCCGGAGCCACGCGGTGGATCTCGAGCGTCTGCGAATCCAGCCTGTAGAGCAGCGCAGAGTCGATGAGGCTCGTGCGCGCCCGGTACTCGATAGGACCCGTGGCCAGCGCCGCCAACGCCTCATGCTGCACACCCAGCCCGGGCAGGGGCGGCGGCAGGGCCGACGGCTCCGCCCTGGGGCGGGTGGCGTTTTGTCGGGCTGGCATGGCCATGGAAAACGGGGGCGGGGGCTTCGGTTTTGGGCGTTGGAGGGAGGCTGACAGGCCTGCCCAATGTGAGAAGCCCAAATTATGCCAAGAATTATGGTATTTAATGGTACTAAGACCCTGAGCCATCGATTCCTCCACCTTGTCCTTGCTCCATGATCCTTGACCGCGGCGCTTCCCGCATGCCGCTCCCGTGCCCGCCGGTACTGACACGGCCCTCCTTCCTCCGGTGTGTCCGGCTTTGTCCCCGTTACTGTCCTATGGAAATGGACTTTAGGTATCCACCCCCTCCGCCTCAGCCTGAGTGCATGCCCCGCCCCGCTTTCCACCTTTCCGTTTGCGCCTCCTTCCTGCTCCTCTCCCTCCCCCTGCTCCACGCCTCCCCCCGTGTGCTCAGTGTCGACCTGGCGTCGCCCGGCAAGGCGATCAGCCCGCAGCTCCTGGGCGTCTTCTTTGAGGACCTCAACTATGCCGCCGATGGCGGACTCTATGCGGAGTTGGTGCAGAACCGCTCCTTTGCATACCAGGCCACGGAGCAGCCGTCCTGGAATAACCTCAGCTTCTGGGAGCTCGTGAACCAGGGCGGCAAGGGTTCTCTCAAGGTCGAGTCCGCCTTTCCCCTGCACCCGAACAACCCGCACTACGCCGTCCTCTCCGTCGAGACAGTGGGGGAGGGGGTAGGTCTCTCGAATGGCGGCTTCGACGGCATTCCCCTCAAGGCAGGGGACTCCTACGAACTGAGCTTCTTCGCGCGCGAACAGCATTTTGGGCACCGCTGGAATGATGTGGGCAAGTCGGGTCCGCTGCCTCTGCTCGCCCGGCTCGTCGCCCGCGATGGCACCGTGATTGCCGAGTCGTCCTTCGAGATCCGGGAGCGCGAGTGGCGCCGTTTCTCGGCCACCCTCACCCCCGCCCGCAGTGAGCAGGGCGCCCGTCTCGTCCTCCTTGGAAAGGCCCGCGGCGGCATCGGCCTGGACGAGATTTCGCTCTTCCCGAAAAACACCTTTCGCGGGCGACCCAACGGCCTGCGCGCCGACCTCGCCCAGGCCATCGCAGACCTGAAACCCCGCTTCATGCGTTTCCCGGGCGGCTGCCTCGTGCACGGCAATGGCCTCGGCAACATGTACCGTTGGAAGGACACCCTCGGCCCCATCGAACAGCGCCGCCAGCAGTCCAACCTCTGGGGCTACCACCAGTCCATGGGGCTCGGCTATTACGAGTATTTCCAGTTCTGCGAGGACATCGGCGCCGCCCCCCTGCCCGTCGTCGCCGCCGGAGTGTGCTGCCAGAACTCAGGCACGGGCCTCGGCCAGGCCGGGCTCCCGTTGGCCGAGATGCCCGCCTACATTCAGGAGGTCCTCGACCTGATCGAGTGGGCCAACGGTCCGGTGGATTCCCCCTGGGGTGCCAAACGCGCCGCCGCCGGACATCCTGCGCCCTTCGGCCTGAAGTACGTCGGCCTGGGCAAGGAGGACCAGATCACCCCCGTCTTCCGCGAACGCTTCAAGCTCCTCCATGATGCCGTGCGCGCGAAACACCCGGAGATCACCTTCATCGGCACCTCCGGTCCCTTCCCTGACGGGGAGGACTTCGACAAGGGCTGGGCGATCGCCCGCGAGGAGCGGGTCGCGATGGTGGATGAGCACTACTACAAGTCCCCGCAATGGTTCTGGGACAATCTCGGGCGCTACGACTCCTACGATCGCAGCCAGTCCAAGGTCTATGTGGGGGAGTACGCCGCCCATGATGACAAGCGCCGCAGCACCCTGCGCTCCGCCCTCGCCGAGGCCGCCTTCCTCACCAGCCTGGAGCGCAATGGCGACGTCGTGCACATGGCCTCCTACGCCCCGCTGCTCGCGCGCCGAGGGCACACCCAGTGGACACCCGACCTGATCTATTTCAACGCCACCGAGGTGTATCCGACTCTCAACTACACGGTGCAGCGTCTCTTCGGCGAGAACCGTGGTGACCATCAGCTGCACACCCGACTGGAGCCCACTCCCGCCGGGGCCCTGGACGGGCAGCCCGCCCCGGCGGCCAGCTCCCCTGCCGGCCAGTCCCTGCCCCCGGCGGCAGCGGCAGCTCCCAAGCTAGCCTTCTCCACGGTGCGCGAGGCCCTCACGGGCGACATCATCCTCAAGGTGGTCAATGGTGAGAACGCCCCCCAGTCCCTGTTGCTTCGCCTGGAAAATGCCAAGGCCCTGCCCGGGTCGGCCACGCTGACGCTCCTGGCAGGCGACCCCGATCTCGCCAACGAGGACGGCAAGTCCCCCGTGGTCGAACCGCGTGTGAGCACCCTGAAACTCGCCCCGGAGCTTCCCTACGAGGCCCCGGCGCATTCACTCACGATCCTGCGTTTCAAGGGACGCTGATTTCACAGGCCAAGGTGGCGAAGGGGGTGGGGCGCCGTCCTAGCGCAATGACTTCCTGTAGGCCCGGAAGTCGCGGATCGTGAAGTAGGTGCCTGCCAGCACCAAGGCGATTCCGATGATTTCCGCAATCGGGCCCGTGATCGGGGGCCCACCCTGGTTCTTCTGCTGGATGCTGGCGCTCAGTAGGATGGGAAGACCCAGCAGAAGGAGGCAGAGCGAGGCGGTGATATTGGTGAGAAACTTCAGGCGGGAGCCCGGTGGCAGGCTCCTGAGCAGCAGGATGAGTCCCACAAGGAGCACAAAAAAGATGACGAGGAGCTGCAGGCGCCGGGAATAGCCCATGCGCCTTGCCTAGCCAGCGCTGCAGGCTTCGGCAATGGCATTGTGCCGAGGCCTGGGCTGTCCGCTACCGCCCTTCGCAGGCCGTCCTGCTGCGATCGCGGGCGGCTGGCAGGGGGCGGCTTCGGCGGGTCTTAGCCTCCGAACGACTTCTCGATTTCCTCAAGGGTCTTGCCTTTGGTCTCGGGCAGGAAGAAGGCGGCGGTGATGAAGTACACCACGGTGCACGCCGCGAAGCCGAAGAACATCGTGGAGTAGCCGTAGCGGCCCACGGTCGGCAGGAAGAAGCCGGCAATGAGGGTCGACACCCCTTGGTTGATGAGGAGGGCAATGCTCATGCCGTTCGAGCGGATGCGCGTGGGCATCAGCTCGGAGAGCGCGAGCCACACGCACACGCCCGGCCCGACGGCAAAGAAGGCCATGAAGCAGAAGATCGCCGTTGCCGTCAGCCAGCCCGTGCTCGCCTCAGGGAGTGGGGTGATGAGCGCATTCTCGATGCGCAGCGGTGCCTTGCGGGAGGCCTCGAGATCCGCGAAGGGGTTCGAGAAGAAGGCGGCCACGCCATTGACCGGCAGGCAGGCCTCGCGAGTCAGGCTGGCGGGCTTGGCGGCCAGGTCGTCGGAGCGCAGGGCAGGAGTCGAGGTGCGGAAATCGCCGCATGAATAGATGATCACCAGGCTGGCGGGCTTTCCCGCGAGGCCTGCAGACGCGCCCGCCTGTGCGAGCAATGTGTCCGCCTCCGCCTGTGTGAAGGTGACGTTCAGCGAGGAAGCGGTGCCGAGGCGCCGGTTCAGCTCAGCCGCACAATCCACCCGGTTGCCCTCGGCTTGTCGGAAAAGGAAACCGCAGGCGAGCATCGACAGGATGATTCCGGCGCTGCCGACGGAGAGCAGGAACTTGCGGCCGCGGCGGTCGACGAGCGCCACACCCACGAGCGTGAACAGGAAGTTCACGACGGTCAGGATGACGGTGCCGCGATGCGCCTGCACGTCGGAGAGGCCGCTTTGCAGGAGGATGTTGGTGCTGTAGCCGATCACGGAGTTGATGCCCGTGGCCTGGTTGCAGGCGAGGATCACGCAGGCGAGCACGAAGGGGATGACGTACTTGCGGCGCAGCAGGCTCTCCTTCACTCCATCGACACCCGTGCCCGTCCTGGCCTTGTTGGCGGCAGCCTCCATCTCCTGCATTTCGAGCTCCGCCTGCTGCTCGTCACGCGAGCGCAGGAGTGCGGCGCGGGCAGCCTCCTTGCGGCCCTTCGTGAAAAGCCAGCGGGGCGACTCCGAAACCATGAGGCAGCCGAGTACGAAGAGGATGCCGGGGGGCAGGGAAACCCAGAAGATGTTGCGCCATGCGTGGTCCTTGAAGGCGAGCAGGGCCTTCGCATCGCCGAGCTTGGAGACTTCCTCCACGCGCATGCTGTAGTACATGCCGATGAGCGCAGCCGCCACGATGCCTAGGGTGAGCAGCCATTGGAAAATGCCCGTGCCCTTGCCGCGGCTCCTGGCGTCGAGACACTCCGCCAGGTACAGGGGGATCACGACGCCGATGAGGCCTGCGCTCACGCCCTGCAGCAGGCGACCCAGCACCAGCATGCCGTAGCCGGGGGCGAGGGCGATGACGGGGATGCTGACCACAAACATGAGACCACTCAGGGCCATGAGCCATTTGCGGCCCATCAGGTCGGCCAACATGCCCGCGAAGAGCGTCGAGATCACGCTCCCGAGCAACACCGCCGCGACGATGAAGGACAGCTGCCCCGAGTCGAGGCCTGCCGTGGCCTCGAGGTAGGGCAGGGCGCCGGCGATGATGCCGACATCCACGCCATAGAGGAGGCCGCCAAGTCCGGCGACGAGCAGAAGAAAGCGGCTGTAGGATTTCCTGGAACTGGGGGTCGGAAGGCTCATGGGGTATCTGAGATATGGGCTCGATCAGGGACGCCTGTCAGGGCTGGAGTGGGTCGGGGTGTGGGGGCGATGCCGGGGTTTGGGGCAATGCGGGGAGAGGCGCCCTGAAGGCCTCCCGGCGTGAGGCTATGTCGTGCAGGAGTCCCGGTGTGCAAGCACAGAAGCTCTCAGGGGAGGTCGCTGTCGTGGGGGACGCGCTGCTCCAGCAGGCGCCGGCGAGCCTCGGGACTCAGGCTGGTGAACTGCGTGGGGGCGGAGGCGACGGCGAGCAGGCGGCGCAGTGAAATCAGGAAACGGAATTCGGTGGCGGAGGAGTTGGTCTTGGCGGCGCGCTCAAGGAGCGCCTTCGCCTTGTCGACCTGCGCGGTGCCGGGAGTGGTGCCACCCTCGATGGCCTCAAGCAATTCCTGACCGAGGGCGGCCAACTCAGCGAGCGTCCGTGCGGCCCGATCGAGTTCCCAGCGGGCTCGCAGCGCCGGGCTCGGGCTGCGAAGCACCAGGTCGGAGGCCTGCCGCCACTGTGCGAGCTGGCCGCGGAGGGCGGCGAGGGCGGCGCCCTTGTCGGAGTCCGGGCCGCAGAGGTAGCTGTCAGCGGCCTCTCGGAACTGGCGGGCGAGGCGCGCCTCCGGGAAGACGCAGTCGGCAAGGGTGTTGAGGGGGGCGAGTTGGTTGCCCTCAGGCTGGGCTTGGCCGCGTCGGTAACGCTTGATGGGCTCGACGGTGTTCAGGACACAGCGCACCGCCTCGCGCACCTCCGGAAGCGCGCTGCCGGAGAGTTCGGTGACCGCTCGCTCCAAGGGCAGCCTCAGCAGGCTTCCGCCCGCCTCGAACCAATCGGAGACGGTATCCAAACGTGGATACAAGGAGGCGGTGTCGCGCGCCGTGGGCGGGCTCCAGAGGCGTTCGGCGATGGCGGCGGTGCGCGGCCAGATGCGGGAATCGACCGTGTCGGGATTCACCCACTCGGCCCACATGGTGGCCTCTCCGCCGAGCACAAGTGCCTGCTGTTCGGGTGTGAGTCCATTGCCCTCCGGGAGCGGATCGTTGAGGTAATGGTCGCTGGCGGGGTAGCAGAGGTCGATGTAGTAGCCGTTGGAAAGCACCACCGGATGGCCGGCCTTCGCCGCCTCGCGCACGCCGTCGGGGCCGCGCCAGGACTGGATCAGGGCCTGGGCGGGAAGCTTGGGATGGAGGATCTCGTCCCAGCCCATGACCTTCTTGCCGTGCTTCGCGAGGAGGGCTGCCACGCGCTGGTTGAAGTGGGCGTGTAGGCCGGGGTTGTCGACGAGCTGGTGCTCGCGGATGAAGGCCTGGATGTCGGGGTTGGCGTTCCATTGCACGCCGTTGTTCTCATCGCCGCCGATGTGGAAGTAGGGATCGGGGAAGAGCGCGCACATCTCGCCCAGGACGTCGGCGAGGAGTGCGTAGGTGGCCTCCTTCGTGGGGTCGAGAACGGGGTCGAAGATGCCCCATTCGCGCTCGATCTTGTAGGGGCCCGGCAGGCTCGCGAGCTCGGGATGGGAGACGACCCAGCTGGTGGCATGGCCGGGGATGTCGAACTCGGGCACCACACGGATGCCGCGCAGGGCCGCCTCGCGAATGATCGTGCGGATCTGCTCCTGCGTGAAGTAGTGGCCGTCGCTACCCTGGATATGCAGCTCCGGGTGCGTGAGGCTTTCGATGCGAAAGCCCTGGTCCTCGCTCAGGTGCAGGTGGAGCACGTTGAGCTTCACGAGGGCCATCGCGTCGAGGTTGCGCAGGACGACCTCGAGGGGCATCCAGTGGCGGGCGACGTCGAGCATGAGCCCGCGCCACGCGAAGCGCGGTGAGTCCTGGATGCGGAGGCAGGGAAGGGTCCAGGCCTGGTCCGTGGCCCGTGGAAGCTGGGTGAGTGTGGCCAGGCCACGCAGGATACCGAGGTCTGTTGCTGCCCGGATGTCCACCCCGGAAGCATCGACTGAGAGGGAGTAGGATTCATCCTCGCCCAACACGGGGATCGCCGGCCCGTTGGACGCGTAGTGGAGTTTCAGATACGGAGCGCCCGCTCCCGGCGTGAGGGATTTCCCGCCGAGACGCCGCGACCAGGTGGCGTCGAGTCGTGCGAGGGCCTGCTGAACGCGGGCAGAGCCTGGTCCCTCGACCTGTGGGACCAGGCCGTGGCCCAAGGGAAGGGAATCAGCTGCATAGGAGAGGCTGGAGGGGACGGGGATCATGGTGGCAGGAGTCGCGTTTGCCAGGGATGGGGCGCCAAGGAGGAGGGCGGCGCACAGGCTGATGAAACTGGAGCTGGAAGGGGAGAAGGATCGCTGCTTCATGGCGTTGGCGGCGGTGGTGTGGGACTGGGCTGTCGGACGAGGCAGGGAAGGGAGGCGGGGCCGGATGAGGCTTGTCAGGCAGTGCGTGGAAGGGGGGGGCGGCCCAAGCACTATAGTCCTTGTTGATTCTCCCATAAATGGCAGAATTGCCGATGTTTTTAACGAATATGACAAGGTCGTCACCCCACTCCTCGCTCTCGAAGGCGATCGCCCTGCTCCCCTCGCCGCTGCGCCCCCTGCACGGCCGTCGCACCGCCCCCCTGGCTCTCCCCGACAACATCATCTGTTTTCGCCGCAGCTCCGCGCAGGAACTCAACAAGCCGCAGCGCGGCCGCGCCCTTCATCACCGCTACGTCCTGATCATCCCGCTGCAGACTGCCGTGACGGTGTGCGTCGACGAGAAGACGGTGCGCCTGAAGGCGGGCGAGGGGCTGCTCATTTCCCCCTTTCAGTTTCATGACTACATCGATCCGGAGGCCGAGGAGCTCAACTGGCTCTTCATCACCTTCGAGCACGCCGATGGCGAGGCCTTGCAGGGACTGCGCTACCGTCCTTTCCAGCTCACGTCCGAGCTCTCACTGCTGGCGACGGAGCTGGTCGCCGCTTACCTGAGCACGGCGGCGGCCGACCTGACCGCCCTGCTCCTGGCCGTGTTTCTGGAGCGGGTGCGGCGCATGGATCCACAGAAGCGGCATGATTCGGAACATGCCGGATCGCCGGGCCTGCTTGCGCAGGTCAACCAGCTGACGATGCGCTCGTGCGGCAACACGAGCGTGAAGGAAATGGCGCGCTCGATCGGCATCAGCGCGAGTCACCTGCGTGCGCGTTTCCGTGCGTCCTGCGGGGTGAGTCTGGGCAGGCACATGCGCCGCCTCCGCTTGGAGAAGGCCTGCGGCCTGCTGCGCATGAGCCAGAAGCGGGTGTCCGAGGTGGGGGAGCTCTGCGGCTTCTCGTCGATCTACAGTTTCAGCCGTGCGTTCCATGCGGAGTACGGCATTTCGCCGCTAGCCTATCGCCATGGGGAGAAGCCAAGGAAAAAGGCCAGGCGCTGAGGCCTGGCCTTGGGGCAATGGCTTAACACGAGTGCCGGGTGGCACGCGCGTTTCAGGTGAAGCTGCGCACGCGGCGAACCACGTCCTCGCGCAGGCGGTCGAGGTGGGCGCAGATGAATTCCTCGAGGGACGGGGCCCCCTCGGCGACCAGGGGTGTGAGGTCCACAGCCCAGGTGATGCCGTCGAGTTTGTCCACCGCATGGGAGGTATGGAAGGTGGCGTTGGAGGCGCGGCGCCCGAGCGTGGCCAGGTCGTAGCGTTTGCCGCCGGCGACCTGTGAGCGGAACACGGTGAGCAGGGGAAGGGCGAGTTCCGGGAAGCGTCCCGAGTCGAGGGCGACCTTGTCGCTGTCCACGAGCCAGTCGAGGTTGCGCCAGACCTCGCAGCCGAGAAGGCGGCGCGGGCGTTTCCCGACCGGCAGGCGTCGGATCGCCTCGAGGCAACGGGCGAGCACTGCCACGTGGGTGTCGTGTTTGTCCGCGGGTTGGTGCAGGTACACGACCTCGGGGGTGCAGGCGGCGAAGATCCTTCCGAGGTCGGCCAGCACCTCTGGCTGGCCGGGCTTCTTCACCACGGAACTGGGGTGTGCGAGCTGGATCTGGATGGCGTAGCCGCCGAGGCGTGCGGCCTCGCGTTGCTCCTCGCGGCGGACCTCCTGCATCTGCTCGTCGGTCATCGAGGCGTATTCCCCGGTGCGCGCCGAACCCGCGCCATTGGTGACCACCACGCCGCCGAAGGCGCGGTCCGTGCGTCCCTGGCAGTCCGCGATGCCTGCATAGGCCATGATCTCGATGTCGTCCTGGTGGGCCGCCACGCAGAGGTGTGTGACGCGTGAGAGGACGGCGTCGGCATCGGCTTGGCCGCCGGGGAGATAGATGTCTGCGCGCGGGTGGGAGAAGTTCATGGGGGGCGTGGCCGTGTGGAGAGAAGTGTGGGGAGAAGTGTGGGGAGAAGGTGCGGGGAGTCAGGTCCGTGGGGAGTCAGGTCTCGTCAGCCGTGGTGCTGTGCTGAGCGGTGTCGGAGAAATGGGGCAAAGCCGTCAAGGGAGGAAGGGTGCTAGAGTTTTGGAAGACTGGCGGCGGCGATGGCCTGGCCGTGGCGCTTCTGGGTTTCGTCGGGCATGCTGAGGCGGATGCGCGCGGCGAGTTCGGGGAAGTCCCTGGCCAGCACCTCGCGGGCGGTGTCGAGGATCAGTGCGCCGCCGGCGCCGCTGGTCACGCGGCCCAGCAGGAGCACATGGCGGATCGCGTAGAAGTCGGCGTAGTGGGCAATTGAATACCCCAGGTAGGAGCCGATGCTGCGGTAGATCGCCTCGGCGCGGAGATCGCCCGCCTTGAGAAGCGCCTGCACCTCGAGCAATTGGTCCGCGGCCGGCATAGTGGCGGGCAGGCCCAGGCCAGCGGCGAGGGCCAGGCGCACCACGGCCTGTTGCGAGAAGTACTGCACGCCGCAGCCACGGTCGCCCGACCACTCATCGGCGGGGGCGTCCTCGCGGTAGTCGACCGGGGCGAAGG
>JAHFTI010000586.1 GCA_023265535.1 Opitutaceae bacterium | reverse complement strand
GCGCTTCGATGGGGCCGGGTTCGAGGCCTTCAACCTGACCACGATTGATGGCATCATCGGCAATGGCGCCCGTTCCCTATTCATGGATGGACGCGGCAATCTCTGGATGGCAGGCCTCCGCGAGGCGGTGTTTCGCGTGGGCCGTGATCCCACGCTCGTCCTCGGCTCCGCCCAGGGCATTCCCAGTGGCCAGTTCAGCGGTTTCGCGGAGACTCCGGATGGCACGGTCTGGCTCGGCATCGGAGGACGGCTCTTTTGGGTTCGGGGAGGAGTCCTGAAGGAAATTCCCGTGCCCTGGGAAACGCTTCAGGGCACGCGTGTTTCCATGGCCTTGGACGGGGGCGGTCGTCTTTGGTGCGCTGCCAATGGCGTGCTTGGAGTGGTGGAGCAGGATGTTGTGGTGCCACGCCACCGGATGAACTCCTCGGAGCTGTGTCTCTCAGGGGCGCGTTCAGGCGGTCTCTGGCTCAGTTCGGGTCCCAAGGTGTATTCCATGGACCGGGAGGGAGTCCTGACGACCGTGGTCGAATTGCCTCCGACCTCACGTGTGCTATCCCTGCTTGAGGACAGTGCCGGAAGGCTGTGGCTGGGGACCTTTGGGCATGGTCTGCATGTCCACGAGAAAGGTCGTCTGACCCGTGTGGAGACCACACACCAGCAGGTGGCATCCCTCCTTGAGGACAAGGAAGGAAGCCTGTGGGTTGGTACCTTTGGGGGAGGACTGAGCAGGCTGCGCCCACGCGTGCTGCAATTGCAGGGGGCATCGGAGGGGCTCCCTGCGGAGTCGGTGAACTCCGTCTGCCAGGATGCCGACGGCACCTATTGGGCGGTGATGCGCAACGGCCAACTGGTGCGCGGCGACGGCACCCTCTGGTCCACCCAGGAGACAGGTCCTCTTTGGCCCGGCGGGGTCGCCTCCTGTGTGACTGCGGACAGGGCCGGAAGGGTTTGGGTGGGCATGCGTGGATTTGGGCTTTGCGAGCTCAGGCCGCGCGAGAGGACACACAGGCTCTGGTCGGTGCGCGATGGCCTGCCCAGCAATTCCGTGAGGGCCATGTTGGTCCCCTCGGATGACTCCCTCTGGTTTGCCACAAATGGGCCCGCCACTCTGTGCCAAATCAAGGCTGGCGTCCTGCGTGAACTGCCGCTCCCGAAGACCGTTCGCAATGTCCGCAGCCTGGTCCAGGATGCAGCCGGAGCGATCTGGCTGGGCACCTCCGACGGTCAGGTGCTGCGCGTGGAGGGCAACGCAGTGTCCGGCCACCCGGCGCTGCAGGGGGCGTCCACGCGTTCCGTGCGTTGTCTCCATGCCACTTCCGACGGAAGCCTTTGGATAGGCTATGACGAGCGGGGACTTTGGCGCTTCAAGGACGGCGTGCTCACGCGTGTCGCCACCGAGGGTGCCCTTAACGAGGACATGGTCGAGCAGATCGCCAGTGACCAGCATGGGCAACTGTGGCTTGCAGGGGCCCGGGGCCTTTACCTGGTCTCACTCGCCGAGGCGGGGGAGGTGGCCGTCGGGCGCAAACCCCGCCTGAGCCCGCGACGTTTTGCCCGGAGCGACGGCCTGCCGAACATTCAGCCCCACTATGAGAACTCCCCTGCGGCCTGCCTGGGAGCGGACGGACGCGTGTTTTTTGCCACAAGCCTGGGTGTGCTTGCCGTGGCCCCCTCGGGCCTGCGCCACAACCCCGTTCCCCCTCCCGTGCTCATCCAGCGTGTGAGCGTGGACGAGCATGTTGCCGCGCTCGGGGACAGCGGCAGCTCGCTGAGGGGGGGCGCGGGCGCGGGCCTGCCGGACTGTGCTGTATCCGGATTAAAACTACAATTGGAGCCCGACCACAGGCGCATCGTGATCGAGTTTGCGGCCCTCACCTTCGCCGCCCCCGAGAACGTGCGTTTCCGATATCGCCTTGAGGGGGCCGACAGCGCCTGGAGCGAGCCCAACCCGGGGCGCTCCGCCCAGTATTCGCGCCTTCCCGCCGGCACGTACCGATTCCAGGTCACCGCCTGCAACGAGGCGGGTGTCTGGAACGGGACAGGCTCGGAGTTGTTCCTGGAGGTGAGGCCCTTTGTCTGGCAGACTTGGTGGTTCAGGGTGTTGCTTCTTATTGCCTTCACGCTGGTGGTCGTCGCGGTGGTGAGACTGGTCTCCTTCAGGTTGCTCCAGACGCGCCTGCTCCATGCCGAGCAGCAGGCGGCCCTTTTCAGGGAGCGCACCCGCATTGCACGGGACATCCATGATGACCTGGGCGGTTCCCTGGCGCACATCAAGCTGCTCAGCGAGATTGCGGCGCAGGAACAGGGCTTGCCGGAGGGGAGCGCACGGCAGGTGAGCCAGATCACCCGCACCACCCAGCAGGTCATGAAGTCCCTCGACGATATCGTCTGGGCCATCAATCCGCGCAACGACACCCTGCCACACCTGATCAGCTACCTGGGGCAGCACGCGGTGGAGTTCCTGCGCGCAGCGGGGATCTCCTGCAGGGTCGATCTCCCGGAGACGCCCCCCGAGCTGGTGGTGCCCTCCGACCAGCGCCACCACCTTTTCCTCGCGGTCAAGGAGGGCCTGACCAACGTCGTCCGCCATTCGGGTGCACGCACGGTGACCCTGCGCGTGCATCTTGAGGGAAGGCTCCTCCACCTTGAGATTGGAGATGACGGGCGCGGCTTTTCCCAGGCCCCTGACGATGCCCTGGCGGACGGCCTTCGCAACATGCGCCAGCGCATGGAGGCACTGGGTGGCCGCTTTCAGCTGGAGAGTTCACCGGGCGCGGGAACCCGGCTTCGTTTTGAACTGCCCTTATCCTGAGCACCCCGCCGGGGTGGGCCCTTGCCTCGTATCTTCGTATGATTCCGCCTGAATTGTGTTGGGGTGGCACGGCAGGGGGGCTAG
>JAHFTI010000585.1 GCA_023265535.1 Opitutaceae bacterium | reverse complement strand
CCCTGAAGGCGGCGATCACCAACTCGGTGCGCGCGCTTCCGGTGGGCATCATCAAGGGCGTCGACCAGCAGTTCACGGCGAAGGTGGAGCGCATCGACAAGGACCTGTTGCTGCAGCTGCTGGAGGCGGACGTGGTGCCGATCATCTCGCCCATCGGCTTCGGCCCGGACGGGCGTTCGCTGCGCATCAACTCGGACTCGCTCGCGGCGGAGCTGGCGGAGTCCCTGCAGGCCTCGAAGATCATCTACCTGACGCAGCCCCCCGGGCTCGTGATCAACGGCGAGCTGCTGCGCGAAATCTCCGTGAAGACGCTGCGCGCCATCCTGAAGGACCATCCCGAGCAGATCGCGCCGGCGCAGCGCAGCAAGGCGGAGGAGGCGATCAAGACGATCGAGTCCGGCACGCCGCGCGTGCACATCGTGGACGGGACCATCTTCGACGGGCTGCTCAACGAGATCTTCTCGAGCGAGGGCGTGGGGTCGCTCATCTACGGAAACGACTACCAGCAAATCCGCCAGGCGGACCGGCGCGACGTGCGTTTCATCTACAACCTCACGCGCAGCGCGGTGGCGCGCGGAGAGCTGCTGGAGCGCTCGCAGCAGGCGATCGAGAAGAACATCAACCAGTACTACGTGTACGAGATCGACGAGGCGATCATCGCCTGCGTGACGCTCTATTTCTACCCCGACAAGCCCGAGACGGCGGAGGTGGGCTCGCTCTATGTGATGCCCTTCTACCACAAGCGCGGCATCGGCAAGAAAATGGTGGATTTCGCCTGCATGAAGGCAAAGGAACAGGGCGCCACGACGGTGCTGGCGCTCTCCACGCAGAGTTTCGGCTTCTTCACCAACAGCTGCGGTTTCGAGGAGGCGGACCTCTCGGTGCTGCCCCAGGCCCGGCTGCGGCTCTACACCGAGAGCGGCCGCAATCCGAGGGTGCTGCTGAAGAAGGTGTGAGGGGGAAAAGGCGAAAGGGAGTAAGCGAGGGGAAATATGCGAGGAGCGAGGCGCGAGTCGTAAGAACAAAGGCAGCTTGCGCTGGGACGGGGCTAACAGCCCAGATCAGGCCCCACAGGGGAGCCGTTCCCCGCGACAGCCTTCTCGCTGCTCGCCACTCACTTCTCACAGCTCGCTGCTCCCATCTCACCGCTCGCCACTCGCTGCTCGCCACTCGCAGCTCACTTCTCGCAGCTCACTTCTCGCATCTCGCTGCTCCCATCTGCCCCCTCGCATCGCACTTCTCGCTTCTCCCCTATCAACGCACGATCCAGGCGATCAGGTGGAGGCTGAGGCAGGTGGCGAGGGCCGCTGCGGCATCGTCGGCGACCACTCCCCAGCCGCCGGGAATGCGTTGCAGGCGGGCGATGCCGAGGGGCTTCAGGATGTCGAAGAGGCGGAAGAGCGCGAAGCCGGCGAGCAGGACCATCCAGTGGGGCATGGCCTGCAGGAGGACCTGCCAGTGCAGGAAACAAAGCGGGATGGCCACGACCTCATCGAGGACGATCTTGCCGGGGTCGCTCTGGCCCAGGCGCAGTTCGGCCTCGCCGCAGAAGGCGACCGCGAGATAGAGCGAGAGCAGGCACAGCGGGATGAACCAGAGGGCGGGCAGCCTGGCGAAGACGACCAGGAACCAGAGCAGGCCGGCCGCGCTGCCCCAGGTGCCGGGTGCGGGAAGGCGGGAGCCGAGGGGGCCGAGGGTGGCGGTCGCGACGACCAGGCCCGAGGGGAACGGGCGCAACCAGGAGGGCTGGCGAAGTTTCATTTGTCCGAGTCGTTTGGGCTGAGGGGGCCGTTCATGGGTTCAGCTGGGGAAGCTCCGCGTGGCGCCCTCCTGGTTGGAGGGAGGCGGGGGCCGGTTCACTTGTCCGACTCGGAGATGACGAGGGCCCAGTTGTTGCGGAAGTAGCGGTAGCCCGACCAGACGGCGAGGAAGGTGCCGACGATGAAGGCTCCGATGCCGATGTAGTGCACGGCCTCGGTGAGGCGGCTCAGGTCGTATCCAGGAACCAGATACGCCCAGTCACGGCTGACCATGGGCTCGGCGAGCAGGAAACCGATGGCGATGAGCTGGGTGACGGTCTTGGTCTTGCCGCCGCCGTCGGCGGCCACGACGACACCGCGCGAGGCGGCGATCATGCGCATGCCGGACACGAGGAACTCGCGGCAGAGGGTGATCAGCACGTAGGCGATCGGGAGCGTCTGCTTGTCGACGAAGGCGACCATGATGCCGAGCACCATGATCTTGTCGGTGAGCGCGTCGGCGAACTTGCCAAAGTCGGAAATGATCTTGCGCTTGCGGGCGATGTAGCCGTCGAGCCAGTCGCTCACCGCGCTGGCGATGAAGAGCCAGAAGCAGAGTGAGGCGATGCCCAGCCTGTCCCAATACATCAGGGCCACGATGACGAACATCATGGGCACGCGTGAAAGGGTGAGCAGGTTCGGCAGGTTCATGGCTTTGATGGAAGAGGCAAGCGCGGGAGCGAGCAAACGCAATGCCGGACCACGGGAGGCCCGAAAAAAACATGTTCGCCAAGGGAGCGCGGGAAGGATTGTCTGCCCCCCGCCAAGCTTCCACGCCATGCGCCATTGCATTTATCCGGGAACCTTCGATCCGTTAACCTACGGCCACCTTGACGTGCTCAAGCGTGCCGCTCACCTGTTCGACAAGGTGACGGTGGCCATCTCGGACAATCCGACGAAGGGACCCCTGTTCAGCGCGGAGGACCGGCTGGCGATGCTGCAGCCCAACATCCAGGGGCTGCCCAACGTGGAGGCCACGACCTTCAACATCCTGCTCGTCGAATATGCGCGCCAGATCGGCGCCTGCGCGATCATCCGCGGCCTGCGGGCGATCTCGGACTTCGAGTTCGAGTTCAACATGGCACTCATGAACCGGCAC
>JAHFTI010000584.1 GCA_023265535.1 Opitutaceae bacterium | reverse complement strand
GTGCTTGCACTCTTTCCCTCCTCTCCGTTCGTTTCTCGCTCGCGAAAAACTCGCGAATGCGATTTTTCTGAATGTAGGGCCATGTTTTTGGCATTGCAAGGAAAAAATGTCCTCTCCGGAGACTCTCGACGAGGCCGAGGCGCCCGCCGCGGGCCCGATCGGCGGTCGTCACGAGGCGGATTGAGCCGCCGCGGAGCCGTCGCCCGAGCGATCGGACGCCCGCCAGAGTCCACTTTTCTCTTGCGTTCCACTCCCGACTCGCTAACATGGGCGAAGAAAAAAATCCTGCGACGCTTCACTTCAACCAAGGAGGCGAGGAGGAGAAATGGGCTGGAAACCGGTGACCAAGGCAGCCACGACGTCCGGAAGCGCTGAGGGTCCGACCCCGCTCAACGCCTTCGACAACGCCCTCCTGGCGGCGGGCATCGGCAACATCAACCTCGTGAGGGTCTCCTCCATCCTGCCGCCCGAGGCCGCGGTCGTGGACCTGCCCCGGCTCCGGCCCGGCGCGATCGTGCCCACGGCCTACGCCGCCATGACCAGCGAGGTGCCCGGCGAAGTGGTCGCCGCCGCCGTCGGCTGGGCCCGCCCCGCCGATCCCAAGGCCAACGGCGTGATCATGGAGTTCCACGACAAGGCCACCCGGGAAGAAGCCGAGAAGGCCATCGTCCACATGCTGGAGGAGTCCTTCAAGATGCGCGGCTGGACGATCCGCGACATGCATGTCTGCGCCGTCGAGCATCGCGTCGAGCGCACGGGCTGCGCCCTGGCGGCCGTGACGCTGCTCTCCGAAGACGATATCCTCTAGCAGGCTGCCGATAAGGGGTCATCTGCTTCGTTGGCGAGCTTGCGGCACCCCTCAACGTACGTGGCCGTTCGAGCTGAGGGGCGTAGCCGTGAGGCGAGAGCTGAGTGAGGACTACGCCTCGGGGTGCCGCAGCGCTCGCCGCCTCGCAGCTAACCCCTTCTCGACAGCCTGCATCAGCACCGTGTTAGTTAGCCTCCCGTGACGCCAGCCGACCCACGCTTCATCGCGTGCCGGGCGCCCTACCCGGACGCCCGCATCGTCCTCTTCGGCATCCCGTTCGAAGGCTCCGTCAACCTCCGCACCGGCGCCGACCACGGCCCCCGGGATCTCAGGATCGCCTCGGACTCCATCGAGACTTACTCGCCCGCCCTCGATCGGGATCTGGAAGATCTCGGCATGGCCGACCTGGGAGACTGCGAGCTGGGCTCTGGGAACCCCCGGGAGCAGTTGGCCAGAGCCCGCGAGGAGGTCCACGGGTTCTGGCGGCCCGGCCTCCAGACCGTCATGCTGGGCGGCGACCACACGGCGACCTTGCCCGTCATCGAGGTGCTGGCGCCCGCCATCCCCGATCTCCGCATCCTGCAGCTGGACGCCCATCCGGACTTGAGAGAGGAGTTCCTCGGCGAGCGCTACAACTACGCCTCAGCCATGGCCAGGGTCATGGACGTGGTCGCTCCCGAGCGGGTCTACCAGGTGGGCATGCGGACGGGCGCCCGGGAGGAGTACCAACGGAAGGCGCCACACCTCTACCCGGCGCACGGCATCCACCCGGTCGAGGCCGTCCGAAGCCTCGTGCCGGAGCTCAGCCGGCACCCGCTCTACGTCACGATAGACGTGGACGTGCTCGACCCATCGGAGGCGCCCGGGACGGGCGCTCCAGAGCCCTGCGGACTTAGGGCCTTCGAGCTGGTCGAGATCGTCAGGCTCCTCGAGCCCTGCACGGTCGTGGGCACCGATCTCATGGAGGTCGCCCACGCTCTTGACCCGTCGGGGCGGACGGGCATCACCGCCTCCTGGATCCTCCGCGAGGCGATTCTTACCTGGTGGGGAAGATGAAGCCGTGAGCCAGAAGGGCCAGTACTCGGCGCCGCGCTACTACGAGATCGCCTTCGACATGAACCGGAAGCAGGAGGTGGACTTCCTCGCCCACTGCTTCCGCCGGTATGCGAGGCGCCCCGTGAAGACTGTCCTCGACATCGCGTGCGGGACGGGCCCGCACCTGATCAGGCTCGGCCGGCGCGGCTACCGCATGTCGGGCCTCGACCTGTCGCCCGAGAACATCGCCTTCCTCAGGGAGCGGGCGGCGGAGGAGAGCCTCGACGTAGGTCTCCACGTGGCGGACATGACCCGCTTCAAGCTGCCCCGCCCCGTGGACGCCGCCATCTGCATGCAGGACTCGCAAGGGCACCTGCTCACGAACGAGGCTATCCTGGCGCACCTCCGCTGCGTGGCCAAGGCCGTCCGCAAGGGCGGGCTCTACGTCTTCGACCGCTACATGTGCTCGTCGTGGACCGACCCGGCGCGGCGCTGGTCCTGGACGAGGCAGCGCGGGCGGGCGACGGTGCGCGCGACGTTCGAGGCCCTCAAGGACCTCAACCCGGTGACGCAGACCTTCTACGAGGACATGGAGCTCGAGGCGCACGAGGACGGCCGCCGGCACGTCTACCGCCAGCGTCACGCCTCCCGCATGGTCTTTCCTCAGGAGCTCCGGGCGCTGGTCGCACTGGCCGGCGGCTTTGATCTGGTCGAATGGTTCTACGGCTTCAAGCCACACCTCAAGCTCGACCGGGCCTACCACCCGCTCCTGATGGTCGTCGTCCTCCGGAAGCGCTAGCAGGGTGCCGATAAGGGCCCATCTGCTTCGTTGGCGCCCTCGGCCGCACGCTCAACGTACAGGAGTACGCCTCGCGTGCGGCCCTTCGGGCGCCGCCTCGCATCTGGACCCTTCTCGCCACCCTGTGAGCTTGTCGGGAAACTGCTAGTGCCGGCCCAACTAACCCAACTTCCACGGTCGCCGCCGACGAAACGGCCGATTGCGGCGGTCGCCGTACCGTAAGTGTGCGTGATGTCGTGGGTGACCCATGCGTGAGGCCAA
>JAHFTI010000583.1 GCA_023265535.1 Opitutaceae bacterium | reverse complement strand
AGGGTGAGGCCGGCGAGGCGGGTGTGTTTCATGAGGGATCTTGGGAAGGGGGGCGGAGCTCGCGCCGCAGGAGCCAGGCCAGGCAGGCGAGCAGGACGAGGGCGCGTATCAACGCAGGCACTACAGAGCCTCCCTGCGTGCCGAAACAGCCGCAGGAGATGTCGAGGCTGCGCGCCCAGGCGCTGGCGAGGGCGACGCTGAAGGCCGCGCCCATGGCGAGCAGCAGTAGGAGCGAGGCGGCGCGAAGGCGGTTGAGGAGCAGGGCGAGCGCGGTCACGAGCTCGAGCCAGGGCAGGTACACCGCGACGAGGGCCGAGGGCAGGGCGGGCAGGAGGCGGTAGTTCTCCACGTCGGTCGTGAAGGTGGCGGGATCGAGGGCCTTGGCGGCGCCCGCGTAGAGGAAGAGCAGCGCGATCAGCAGCTCGAGGAGGCGGGGGAGGAGGCGCTTCATGGCTTCGTCCCCTCCCAGGCGCGCCAGCCGCCACCGAGGAGCATGACTCGCTCCACGCCGAACTCCAGGCGCAGGCGGCGCGCCACGTGGAGGCTGGCCTGGCAGTCGAGGGCGTCGCAGTACACAAGCACGGGCATGCCCGGCTGCCACTGTGCAACGAAATGGGGGAGGCCCGCCTCCCAGTGTTCCTCGTTCAGGTTCAGGGCGCCGGGGATGTGGGCCTGGGCGAAGCGTTCCGCGGAGCGGGCGTCGATCCAGAGCACCGACTCGCGCGCCGCCAGTGCACGCGCGTCGTTCACGTTGAGCTCGGGCGGGCGGCTGGCCAACTGGCTCCACGCCGGAGCCTTGGGGTGCAGCCACGCCGCAGCCAGGGCTGGCAGGAGGGCCAGGCCGAGCAGGATCAGGAGTTGGCGCGTGAGGCGCGGGGGCATGGGTGGCTTGCGGGGGTTGCGGGCGTGTGCGGACGTGTCGGGCGCTTGGGAGGGCAGGGTTTGTGGGAGTGCAGTGTGCGCGGAAGGGCAGGGTGTGCCACGGCGCCTGCGATGCTGCATTTAGCCCTAGCCGCCGCGGCTTGGGAAGGCGCATGTTGTGCCAGCCTGCCGAAACGGCGGTCTTCCAGTTGAGTATGGCAGCCGCGACTACCGTCCCTTGGGCGGCGTGGCATTCGAGGCAGTCATTCAGCTCCTGGCTGGCAAAGGGGCTGGAGGGGGCCTGGGAACCTACCCTAACTAATAGTTAGGGTGCGATTTGGGTCCTCGGCTGGCTGGCTATGAAGCCGCTACCGGCTTGTGTCTCCGCCGCCGAAGAGTACGGCCATCTTTTGTTCGCGGAAGGCGAAGATGCGCTCGACGTCCTTGCGCACGAAGAGGCGGTTGATGAGCGCCCCGCCGATGGGGCGGTAGTCGATCTCGTCGATGCAGAGCGTGCCGCCGTCCTTCGGCACGAAGCGGTGCCTGTGATGCCAGAGTGAATATGGGCCTTTGAGCTGCACATCGACGAACTCGAAGGGGGGCTGCCATTCCTTGATGAGGGTGCGCCAGCGCAGCGGGAAGCCGTGGATGCGGATGCGGTAGTCGATGAGCGTGCCCGCCTTCATCTCGAGGGGCATCGGTGTGAGGATCTCGAAATCGAGCCAGTCGGGCGTGAGCACACCCAGGTTCCGCGCATCGGCGAAGAAGGGGAAGATCTCCTCGCAGGTCCTGGGAAGCCATTGTTCGCGCTGGAGGCGGTAGGTGCTCATGCGGCAGCATAGCCCGATTGGCGGGATCGGCAAGGTGCCTGGGGGGGCTTGCTGCGCGTTGCCAGCTGCCGTGCACCGCCTGGGTGCCGGTCGGCGGAGTTTTGCAGGAGGATGCCGGGCAGGCGGGAAGTTAGGCGTGATTCAGCGGGGCCCCACTGCCACGAAGAGGTCCTCGTTGAAGTCGGGCAGGGTGAACTCCAGGACACCGCCCGTGCTCTCCGCCTCGAGCGTGGCGAGCAGCGCCGCTGTAGCTGGATTGTGGATACGCACCGTGTGCCGGCCCCCGCCGAGGCCGGGGAGGCTCAGCCTGCGTCCCCGCTGCAGGGCGGGATTGTAGCGCAGGGCGTTGGCGGGATGCACGATCTCGGGCGAGACGACGTAGAGCAGCGCCCTGTCCCGCTGGCGAAGGCCGAAGACCTCAGGCTCGAAGTTCCAGGGACTCTCCAGGTCGGAGTGCAGGACTCCCTCGAAGCGAAGCGCGTCGAGGATGATCCAATCCTCGCCCTCATTGAGGAATTCGACGCGGTGGCGCCCTGGCGGAAGGTCCATGATGAAGTCCTTCACATAGGGCTGGTAGGCGGGACTGGCGCCGGCGGGTGTGCCGAGCGCGGTGCGCGAGACCTCGCGGCCGTCGAGCCGAAGGACGAGCTCTGCCGCGCCCCCGAGCATCTTGACCGACAGGATCATCCGGGCTTTTGGGCCGGTGTGGAGCGAGAGGGAGTGGGGACTGCGCAAGTCCGGGAAGCGCGAGCCGTGGAGGTAGGCGGACAGGTATTCGGCGCCACGTGCCGCGGCGAGCGGGTTGTTCAGCGCAAAACGGTTGGGGAGCTTCATGCCGCGCGAGCCCTGGAGTGCCACGCGCGTGTCGAAGGGACCCTCCTTGCGGTCGCCGAGGCTCACCTCGTCGGGCCGGGGAGGGCAGGCCGCCATCTCGATGATGCTCCAGCTCCCCTTGTCCCAACCCTCGGCCTGCAGGAGTTGGTGGAGGCTCCTGAAGAGCGGGTAGGCGTTGTCGGCGTGGATGTTCTCCCACCACCAGCTGAGCGAGGTGCCCGCAGAGCCGCCGAGCGCGCCGCCCCAGAGGGCCTGGCGGAAGCCGCGGAGATAGGGGTCCTGTGCGAGATTCCACGCGGAGCCGCTCACGCCGAATTCCCCGATGAGAAAGGGTTTGTTGTAGCGGCGCAGGGCGTCGGCGCTGCGTCGGGCGAGGCCTGCGCCGA
>JAHFTI010000582.1 GCA_023265535.1 Opitutaceae bacterium | reverse complement strand
CTCCGCTGAAGGTGGTGACGCCGTCCCAGGCCGACAGCTGGTCCCGCATGGCGGTGTTGGCCATCGCCTCGCGGCGCATGGTCATCTCGCCCTCGACGCGGAAGGTCAGGCGCTTCGTGAGGTTCACCTTCGCGGCGACCGAGATGCCGTACTTGTCGCGCCACTCATTCTCACGCCACGTGTTGGACGTGTCATTCATGAGGTTGATGCGGATTGCGGCCCTGCCGCCGGCGAAGGAACGATTGATGTCGGCCGTCACGCGGCGCTTGTTGTAGCTGCCGAGCTGGACGCGGAAGGAGTGGAGGTCCTTGTTGCTGAGCGCCTGCTTGGTGACGGAGTTCAGGGTGCCGCCGATTCCGCCGGCGCCGAAGAGGACCGCGTTGGGGCCGCGGGCGAAATCGACGCGGTCGAGGTTGAAGCTGTCGGGCGTGACGACATAGGAAAAGAAGTTGCGGGTGGGGGCGCCGACGCCGGAGCCGCGCAGCTTGGTCTCGGCGGCGGCGGTCGTGCCGAAGGCCTGGTTGGTGCCGTCGGCCACGTCGCGCTGGCTGTTGACGGTCCAGGCGGCGGCCTCGGCCACATCGGTGATGTTGAAGGCCTCGAGGAACTCCGAGGTGACCACGGAATAGGCCACGGGAGTGTCCTTCAGGGCGGTGGCGATGCGGCCGCCGGCAAGGGCGCTGGAGGCGACGAACCCCGAGTCCTTCTCGGCGTTCACGGTGAAGGGGGCCAGGGTGATCGCGGACTCGTCCTCAGAAGCCTGGGGGGCCGGTTGCGTCGGCGCACTCTGGGCGAGTGCGGCCGAGACGCCCAGCGAGAGCATCACTGCATTGGTGAAGAGGCTCAGGCGATACTGGGTGCGAGAGCGAGACAACTTGGGGTTCATGTTCATGGTCGGTGGAGGTCGGTTCAGGTCGTTTGAGCAGCCCGCTTGGAGGGGCGCCTCAAACATGGGGGTGATGGGAGTACGCCGGCCATTATGGCCGGTTTCCCCGGGCCGCGCTATTACCCGAACGGATAGTCCACCGTGCCGCGTGTGCGCGGGGCCGGTTCAGGCCTTGAGCAGGCCACGCTCGAAACCGCGTGCCACCGCCTCGGCGCGGTCCGCCGCCTGGAGCTTGACCAGCAGGGACTTCACGTGGGCCTTTGCGGTGTTTTCGGAGACGCCCATGAGACGCCCGATCTCCGCGTTGGTGAAGCCCTGGCGCACGAAGCCGAGTGTCTCCAATTCCCTGCGCGTGATGCTGCCGCCCTCCTCCTCGGAGGCCATGTTGGCGGCGACGGCCTGGCCGATCACCTTGCCGCCCGCATGCACCTGGCGGATCGCCGACATCAGCTCCTTGGGATGGATGGTCTTGGTGACGTAGCCGCAGGCGCCGGCATTCATTGCGTGGCGCATCTCCTCGGGGGCTTCCGAGGAGGTCAGGATCAGCACGCGTGCCGAGGGAAACTCCTTGCGCAGGCGCTGCAGCGTTTCGACGCCGTCGATGCCCGGCATCGAAAGGTCGAGCAACATCACATCGGGCCGGTGCATGCGCCAGAGCTTGATGGCCGACTCGCCGTCATCGCCCTCGGCGACCACCTGGAGGCCGGGATCGAAGCTCAGGAGATTGGTCAGTCCCGCGCGCAGCACGACATGGTCATCCACGAGAATCAGGCGAATGGGTGCGGAGGCGGAAGTGGAGGACATGGGAGAGGGCGTGTGAGCTGGAATGCAGGAAAGGGGATAGGGCGAAAGCACCCGGGTGGGGTGCCCTGCCATGGATCAGGCAACGGTCTCGTCGTAGGAGCGCAGGGGCACCGTGATGTGTATGGTGGTCCCCCTGCCGGGCGCGCTTTCAATGCGCAGGGTGCCGTCGAGCCGCTCGATGCGCTCGCGCATGCCGACGAGGCCGAAGTGCCCCTGGTTGGCGCCGGCGGCGTTGTCGGGCGTGAAGCCGGCGCCGTCGTCGCGGATGACCAGGGTGATCAGCGCGGGCGTTTCCTCCAGGTGGGCCCCGATGGTGATGAGCGTCGGGGCGCCGTGCTTGAGGGCGTTGCGCAGGGCCTCCTGAGCGGCGAAGACGAGATTGCCGGCGACAAATTCCGAGACGTGGCCGAAATCGCCTTCGGTGTTCACCTCGATGCGCGCCGGCTTGCCCGTGCCCTCGCGGTCGGCGACCAGGCGCAGGGCCTCGGGCAGGCTTTTTCCCTCGAGCGAGGGGCTGCGCAGGGCCCACACCGAGCTGCGCAATTCCTGCACGGCATGATCCAGGATGCGACGGGCCACGGCGAGTTGGGCAATGGGTTTGCCCGCGCGTTCGGGCAGTGCCGCCTCGGCCTCGCCGGCGCCGATCTGGAAGCCGATGCCGCCGAGGGTCTGCAGCAGCGTGTCGTGCAGGTTTGCGGCGAGGCGGTTGCGCTCGCGCAGGGCGGCGTGGAAGTCCACTGCGGCGTCGCGTCGCGCGCGGATTTCGACGGCGAGTTCCTCGGCCTTGCGTCGCACCTGCCGGCGTAGTTGCCACACCCATACAAGTGCGAGGCCGAAGGCGACGGCCACGATGGCCACGGCGCCCAGCAGGCGTTCCGCTGTCCACCACGAGGGGGCGCGCACCACGGTCACGTCGTCGGCGCTGCGCAGGATCACGTCGAGCCTCGTGGGCACGAGCGAGACACGCGGCACGGCGACGTTGGTGTATTCGAGCTGCACGAGTCCGGTGACCTCCAGCTCGCTGCCGGGCTGCAGGTGGTCCAGGACGAGTGTCTCGCCCGCGGAGAGGAAGGCGCCGAAGATCATCTCGCCGCGCTTGAGCGTGAGGCGGCGCCAGGCCTGCCTGGGCTCGAGTGCGGATTGCACGGCGAGCAGGGAGGCGCGGAAGCGGATCAGGTGGCCGTCGAAGTCGTGCGGCTGGGCGAGGCGGACCGCCTTGATGG